>CAZEQC010000054.1:0-22203 GCA_964514285.1 uncultured Anaerolineales bacterium
TGGTGCTGGATGGGAGCGGTCAGGGCTTGCTAACCCCCCTGGTCTCCCTAACGTCGTTGGAGGTTCTGCCTCGGGAGCGATCGTTCAGCCTGCCGGATGATGTTCAGAATAGAACGGCGCTCACTTTTGGAGAGAGCATCCATCTGCGCGGCTATAGGGTAGGCAAGGAGGAGATAAGGCCTGGCGAAGAGCTGCCAATAACCTTATACTGGCAAGCCGATGGGCCGACTGAGCAGGGGTATACTCGTTTCGTTCACCTATCGGGGCCCGACGGTCGAGTATATGGGCAGGTTGATTCCGCTCCCGGCAATGGCAGAGCGCCGACGATCAGCTGGGCTGCTGACCAGGTGATTGTGGAGGATATCTCCATTCCGGTGGCCTCGGATGCTCCGCCAGGCGCCTATTACCTCGTTGTTGGCTTCTACGATCCGGCCTATGGCGATCGGCTTCCTGTCACCGACGCTTCCGGTGGGAGTCTAGATGGGGACCAAGCGACCCTGCCGGTCGACATTCTGGTGTTGGGAGGCTCGGAATGAGGCGGTCCCGAATCACCACCGTATTGCTCGGCCCCCTGGTCGTGCTCTCGTTGTGCGCCGTTGCCATCATGCCCCTGCTCCGTGGGGCAAGTCCGTGTACCCACGATGGCGGTCTCCATTACTTCCGTGTGGCGGCCATAAAGCACGCTTTACGGCGCGGTCTGCTTTTCAGTCGGTGGCTACCAGACCTGGCATTTGGCTATGGATTCCCGTTCTTCAGTTACCGCGCTCCCCTTTCCTACTACTTGGCCACTGGCCTGCACCTGACTGGCTTGTCGCTACCTTGGGCGCTCAATCTGGTCTACGTCTTGAGTTTCCTGGGATCTGGTTTGGGTGCTTATCTGCTCGCTCAAGATCTCTTTGGGCCTAATGCGGGGATCGTAGCCGGGGTTGCCTATGCCTATGCTCCTTACCAGTTCCTCGATGCCCTGGTGCGGGGCAATGCGCCGGAGGCGGTGGCGCTGGCCCTCATGCCCTTTGTCCTATGGGCCTTTCGCCGGCTGGTGTTGGAGGGGGGACGACTCTGGTTTGTCGCCTCGGTTACACTGCTTGTGGCGCTCTACCTGGACCATAACATATCTAGTCTCTTGTTCACCCCTTTGTTGCTGGTCTATTTGGGGGTCCTTTGGTTCGTCTACCGGGATCGGGGACAGTGGAAGCTGGTGGCTCTCGGGTTCTCTCTGGCTCTGGGGCTGACGGCGTTCTTCTGGGTCCCGGCTCTGGTGGAGAAGGGATATGTTCAGCTTTACCTGACCAGTGCTACGCGGAGCAATGACTTTCATTACAACTTTTTGAAGCTTTCAGAGATTCTGGCGCCTCCGCGTGTCTTTGATACGTCGCTGATGAACCCTCCTCTGAAGATCAGACTGGGTGCCGTGCAGGTTGCGCTGGCTGCACTGGCGCTCGTTTTCGGACTGACTCGGGTCTGGAAACAGCGGCGCAGGAGGATGGCTTCTAACCCGAGAGACGAGGGCATAGAGAGTCACAGGGTCAGGGAGCAGCAAGTGAGTCTGGCGTTCCTGACTGGTTTCGTCGGTCTCTTCGTTCTTATGAGCACGCCCGCGTCGGTTTGGCTCTGGGAGTACATCCCGTTACTGCCCTTCGTTCAGTTCCCCTGGCGCTTCATCGGGCGGGCCAGCCTGCCCGTGGCCTTGCTCGTCGGGGCAGCTTTGCTGCCCCTCCGCGTCGATGAGCTACCCGATAACGGACGTTCTTTCCGTCCCATGTCTCTTGTCCTGCGTCTCCTATCAGCCGTGGTTGTCGCCGTCTTAGTTCTCGCCGCTTTTCCCGAAACGTATCCTCCCAAAGGCTACTGCCCGATGGAGCCCTACCCGACGATCCAAGACGTCCATCAATACGAGCGGAATAGTGGGTTGGTCGGCGTGGATCCTGTGGGGGCCTATTTCCCTATTTGGGTCCAGAAGCGTCCCACAGAGTCGCCGCTTGAGGACCAGTATGCTGGCGAAGACCTCGTGGCTCGTTTCGACACGAGTGTCATTCCGGACGGCGGTCGGATACTTGAGGCTGACTACGGCCCTAACCGTGCCCGCGTTGTGGTCGAGTCCCCAGAGCCCTTTCGCGCTCGCTACCTGAGCTTCTACTTCCCCGGCTGGCAAGCCCAGGTGGACGGGAAACGTGTGTCGATCTCCCCATCGGATCCAGAAGGTCTGATCACCTTCGATGTCCCGGGCGGTCGCCACACAATCCGTGTGCAGTTCGGTGAGACGCGACTGCGATTAGCTGCTGATGTCTTTTCGATAACATGTCTTCTCGTCACTATTCTGTACGCCCTGCGATGGCCTGGACTCCCGGGGGATTCCCCGTGCTAGAGAGCCGCCGGTTGGTCCTGGTAGCGATGGCCACCGTGACCCTGCTTCTCTCGCTCGCCATAGCGCTTAATGTCTCTCCCCACTTGCGGGGGCCGGACGAACGGCGCTGGCATTTTGCACTTCCCTCAAAGCCCATCCGTCATTTCATCCCCGTCTGGGTTGTGGGTGCTTACGTCGCCATCACTGCGTCCTGGAGAGGGCGTATCGTTCAAGGGAAGACGTCTGGGTGGGAACGACGCGTTTTCCTTCTTTTCATTGTCCTTAGCGTGCCTATCATCCAGGCGAGCCTCTATACCGTTGAAGCCCCGGACATCCTGGAGCAGCCGTTCTACCGGACCGGCTCCTCGACCTCTAACGGGGTCTTCCAGGTGGGAAGTACGATCAACGATCCGATCGATTACCTTCGCCGCTACCCTGAGAAGATGCCCACATTCCCCATCCACCCGCGCCGCTATCCACCCGGCTTACCCCTGTTGTTCTACGGGACACGTCGGCTTCTGAAAGACATGCCTGCCGTGAGTCATACTCTCGCTTCTCGGCTTCGTCTCTATCAATGTCATAGTCTGGCCTTAATGCGGCTACCGGATGAGACCATAGCTTCCTCCATCGTCCAAGTCATCCTACCTGTCATCTGCGGGCTTGTGGTGCTGCCGATCTACGGTCTGGCGCGCCGTGCTAGAGGAGAGCGAGTGGCGCTCTTGGCTGCTACTCTCTATCCGCTGGTTCCCTCGTTCAACCTTTGGTTTGCCCGCTGGGATGCTTTCTATGCGCTACTGGCTGCCACGATCTGGCTTCTCTTCTACATAGGCTTGGTCGAGTCTCGTTATTTGCATCTGATGGCGGCCGGCGGTTTGTTGTCTCTGGCTTCCTTCTTCAGCTTCGGTAACTTGGCTCTGTTGTTACCTATGGGGTGCTGGGCAGGACTGTGGCTCGTCACGTACCGCGATATGTGGTCGTGGAGAAGGCTTGTCACCGGGATATCGGTCTTCGGTGTGAGCTCCGTATCGCTGTGGGGCCTGTACCAGGCTGCGCTTGGCACCGGATTCTTCGACATCTGGCGTATGTCTATGTCGTATCACCTGGGGCTCGGGCGGAGCTACTGGCTTTGGCTAGGGTATCATATTTACGACTTCTTCCTATTCCTAGGGATCTCCTTGGCTTTCCTGTTTCTGTTGTCGCTGGTGGGTGAGGTTCGTGGCTCTGCTTGGAAGCAAAAGGCGCTGTTGCCGATCGGTTTTGGCTTGGGGCTTCTTCTATTAGATCTATCCGGCATGTCCCAAGGAGAAGTAGCAAGGGTTTGGCTCTTCCTGACCCCTTTTGCTACTCTTGGAGCTGCCCATGGTCTTGATCGTCTTCACATGCGCCCAGCTCACGCATTTCTGGTTTTCTCTCTTCTCGCGGTGCAGCTTCTGATTTTCAATGCTTTTCTGAGGGTGGTGAATACCGGGTTGTATGATCCGCCCAACCGTCAACGTATCACCTCACCACCCACTGTCCCTTTCCCACAGAAAGCGCTTCTGGGGGATCGGATCGCCTTTCTCGGATACGATGTGGGGTCTACGCGGGTCAAGCGAGGCGAGACCATGCATCTCACGCTCTACTGGCAGCCTACTGAGTCCATATCCCAACCCTACACTGTCTTCACTCACTTGGTTGGCTCGGACGGGCAGTTGATGGCCCAGCAGGATAATATGCCTGTGAAAGGTAAAGTGCCGACGACCTGTTGGATGCCTGGAGAAGTCATCGTGGATCCGTACGACATCACCGTCGACACAGACATCTCCCCGGTTAGGCATCGACTTGAGACAGGACTCTATCTTTGGACGACCGGAGAACGGCTTACGACGGAGGGGGAGGGCGCGACCTCCGATGGAAGGGTAGTGCTGACAGAAATCTCGGTCGGAGTGGAGTGAGATGCAACAAGAACGCCTTACGGTCGCCAATTTCTGGTGGTTTCTTGTGTTGGCGCTCTCCTTGATCGCCTTCAAGTCTTTGGTCGTCGATCAAGTTCCTACGCCGTTTCGTCGTCCCAAGCTGGATCCTGACGGTATCTTGCCAGGGGTCGAGTATCCGCTCAGTCGATCATATGCCGACGGCCTAGAACTGATTGGGTATGACCAAAGCGCAAGCGAGATGCCCGTCGATGATGCGCTACGTCTCGATCTCTATTGGACCGCACGGAGGTCGCCTTCGCGTCGCTACCAGACCGTCATCCATCTAGTAGGCCCGAATGGTTTTCGGTGGAGCGAGCCAGACAGTTTCCGTCCCCGAGATTATCAAGGTGCACCCCCTACCTACACCTGGACTCCTGGGCGCTATGCGCTGGATAGCCACGAGGTTGAGCCCCTGCCCGGTGCGCCTCCAGGCCGTTATGATGTTGCCCTGACTGTGTTTGATCGGGAGACGCTGGTTCCGCTCTCCGTCTTGAATGAGCAGGGACAGCCCATAGCACCAGAGCTGACGTTGAGTCAGGTGGCCCTCAACCCTCCCGAGACCCCAGCTGATCCCAGTCGTCTTCAAATCCGCCAACGCCTCGACGCGCGCTTGGGTCCTTTGACATTGTTGGGCGCTGACGTCGACCGTGATCAGGCTGACCCGGGCGACTCTGTGTGGGTTAACACGTTCTGGCGTGCTGATAAGCAACCAGAAGGGGACCTGTCCCTTCATCTGGAGTTGCTCGCCCCGGATGGCTCATCAGTGACCTCGTACAGACGACCTCCCGTTGCCGTATGGCATCCCACCTCGGCTTGGCGTGCTGGGGACATCTGGCGAGGCAGACATCATCTCTACCTCCCAGCTGATCTGGGTACCGCGGTCTACACCTGGACGTTGTCCCTCCCCCCATCACCGGTCCCCGCTGTCTCCCTGTCTCAGCTCTCCGTCACTGCTCCCGACCGGACTTATGCGAAGCCATCAGTGGACATTGAAGCCGGTGTTCTCCTCGGTGATGTCGCGACTCTGCTGGGTGCCAACGTGGTGCCTGATGATCTAGTTTTGAGACCTGGAGCGGCTCTCACCGTGACGTTGTTCTGGCGCGCCGAGTCGGAGACCACGACGTCCTACCGTGTGTTTCTTCACCTTGTCGACTCCGAAGGAAAGCTAGTTGCTCAATCGGATGGTGTCCCGGCTGATTGGGATCGTCCGACCACGGGGTGGGTGTCCGGCGAAGTGATCGCCGATCCAAGGTCTCTTACCATCCCTGGCGGCGACTGGGCTGGGGATCATACGCTTGTGGCTGGACTATACAGCCCTGGTGGTGAGCGGCTCAGAAACCCTGCCGGCAAGACCTCCGTCTCTATTACTACCGTCACAGTGAAGGAACCATGACCAAGTGGCGCTTTTCATCACTGGTTGGTCGGTATTCGTCGCTGATGAGCTTGCTTCTCTTTGGTCTGCTGACAGTAGTGATGACGTGGCCAGTGGCGGCTCAATTGGGGTCCCATGTTCCAGGAGGAACCGTTGACCTCTGGACGCATCGCTGGACGTACTGGTGGATCAAGCACGCCATTGTGGAGGGCCATAACCCGCTTTTCACAGATCTCATCTTCCATCCTCAAGGTGTTTCCCTGGCTTTCCACAACATCGCCTGGGTGAACATCGCCGTCTGGCTCCCGCTTCAGGCCATTCTAGGTGGCAATACTGCCTACAGCTTGACTTTCCTCATCTTCTGCACGTTGAACGGGTTCGCTATGTACTTATTGGCTCGTGAGCTGATAGACTCCCTTCCGGCTGCTTTCGTCAGCGGGCTAGTCTATGGTTTCTGGCCCTACACGATGTCTCAGTTTGGACATCCCAATATGAAGGTCACCTGCTGGGTGCCATTGGCTCTGCTCTACCTGCGACGTATGTTGAACAAACGACGCGTGAAGGACGCTCTGCTGGCAGCGCTCTTTTTGGCCTTGACAGGCTTGACGCGATGGCAGCTGCTTCTGATGGCTTTGATGATCTTCGTCCTTTACCTGGCGAGGGACTTCTTGCGAGATCGAGCTTGTTGGACGAAGCGGTCGGTGGGGTTGCTAGTCCTTGCTGGACTGGTTGCCGGGGTTGTAATGGCTCCATTAGCTCTGCCTGTCGCTTCGACGTTGTTGACTCGTGATGACGCGACCGACGTGCTGTTCACCGAGGGAGCCAGTGGGCAGACCGACTTGCTAGCCTATGTGTTGCCCACGCGCTATCATCCCTTGTGGCATACGGGGTTGGAGCGATTGTACGAGAATTTCGTGCACAACAAGGTCTTTGTGCCCTTCCTGGGCTATACGGCACTGGGCTTGGCGCTCTATGGGACTGCAAAGTGTTGGAGGCAAGGTAGGTTTTGGCTCTTGATGGCTGGTGTCTACGTCGCTCTCGCCTTGGGCCCTCAACTACGGGTCAACGGTCAGCTCTATCCTGGAGTCCCAATGCCTTATCGCTTGGTTCGCAATTTGTTCGTCGTGCGGGCTGTGCGTGTCCCGAATCGATTTAATCTTTTCCTAGGACTGCCAGTCGCAGTGCTCGTCTCCTTGGGCGTGGAGGCTTTGACGCGTCGGCGTTCTCGTCTGGTTTCAGGTCTGTCAGCGGCTGTACTAGGAGGCTTAATCCTGCTGGAATATAGCTTGGTCCCCTACCACACGGAACGCCCGGTGACGCCGGAATGGTACCGGCAATTGGCCCGGAAGCCAGGCGAAGCTGCAGTGCTGGATCTGCCGCTAGGGCTCCAGACCTACAACAAACGGTACATGTTCTATCAGATCACGCACCAGAAGCCTCTAGTGGAGGGCAAAATCGCTCGTCCACCTCGCGAGGCGTTTGCCTTCTTGGAGAGTAGTCCTTTCCTGCGCAAGCTCCGTGAACGGAACGTGATGGATCCTGAGTTGGTTGACGTCTCCCATCAACTGAGTCATTTGGCTGAAGCAAATGTCCGCTATGTCGTTCTTCATAGAAGCTTCGCCGCCCCGGAGCAGTTGGCGGCGTGGCGTGATTGGCTGACTTTCGCGCCCCTGTACGAGGACGATGATGTGATCGTCTACAGGACAGTTCCACAACGGGATCGCGATTTTACATTCTCGCACACGTTGACGGAACAGATAGGCCTCGTCCGAGGCTCTGTATCTCCTCTTCAGGCTCTCCAAGGTGCTGTCGTACGGGTAGATGCCCGGTGGGGTAGTTCCGGTGTACCTACCGAAGATTATGACGCTTGTATCAGCTTAGTCGATGCCTGTGGTACGTCAGTACACCTGCACTGTGTACCTCTTTCCCCAACCTGGCCCCCTTCTCGGTGGGAAGAGGATGAACTGATTCGGGATTCCTACAGCTTGCGATTACCGTCGTCTTTGGAACCGGGGGAGTATTCGATTCTCCTGATGCTGTCTGATGGTGAAGATAGCTCGCCGATGGGGAAGCCTGCTGATCTTGGACTGCTACGAGTCGATCCTCTCCAGCCGGAGCATTCGAGTCAATCGACGTTTGGAGAGCTTATTCAGCTGCTGGGATATGATTTGGAACAGTCATCCGATGGGCTCGCTCTCACACTCTACTGGCAGACACTCAACACAGTGAACACCTCCTACAAGATGTTTATCCACCTGACACATCCCGCTTCCGGGGAGATTGTCGCTCAAGTGGACACTATGCCCCGTGACTGGACGTATCCCACGAATCGTTGGATCCAGGGGGAGGTGGTCCGGGATACAGTACAGCTGCCGCTGGAACACGTCAGCACCGGCCAGTACACGTTAACCATTGGGTGGTACGATCCTATGACGGGCCGGCGGCTTGAGGCTTACAGGTCTGGAGGCGAGCGCTACCGTCAGGATGCTGCATCTCTGATAGTCGTAAAGGTTGAGTAAACGGCATTTGCCAACCTGAATCGCTCAGGTATAATCTTGGCTGGATAGTGGTCCTTGTCAGGAGGCTAAGATGATTGAAGTAGAGATCGACAGCATTCGGGTCAGCTTGATGTCGGAGCATCGGGTCATCGTGCTCAAAGCTCTCAAACAAGAGCTTTATCTCCCGATTTGGATCGGTCCCTACGAGGCTGAGGCGATTGCCATACGACTGAAGAACGTCGATATTTCCCGCCCCCTCACCCACGACTTACTCAATAACGTGATTGGTGAGATGGGAGGCGATATCTCCCACATCGTTGTGAATGATCTGCGTGATGATACCTTTTACGCGCTCATCACTGTGGAGGTAAGAGGTACCGAACTTGAGATCGACTCACGGCCCTCTGATGCTATCGCTCTCGCGGTGCGGGCGGGGGTTCCTATTTTCGTCGCCGAAGGTGTCATGGATCGCGCTAGCATCACGCCTGAGGAGGATATCACGGAGGGCGGGCAGGGTGCCCAGGAGGAAGCGGAGGACCTCTCAGCCTTCCGTGACTTCGTCGAGGGTCTCGATCTGGATGACCTGTCGTCCTGAAAAAGCGATCTAGGGGCGACAGAGGCAGACGGATGGTAGCGCCAGATAAGCTTGTTCCACACAACGTTGAAGCAGAAGAGGCAGTTCTCGGCTCCCTCCTCATCGACCCCGAAGCGCTTTTTCGCGTCTCCCCTTTCCTAAAACCAGACGATTTCTACATTCGGAAGAACGGCTGGATCTACGAGACGATCCTTACGCTGCAAGAACGGCGCGAGCCGATTGATTTCGTTACCCTATGTGATGAGCTGGAGCGTCAGGGGCGTCTTGAGGAGATTGGGGGCGCTGCCTACGTCACGCATTTGATCAACGCTGTTCCCAGCGCTATTC
Source organism: uncultured Anaerolineales bacterium (assembly GCA_964514285.1). Taxonomy (GTDB): domain Bacteria; phylum Chloroflexota; class Anaerolineae; order B4-G1; family B4-G1; genus SKLM01. Next base: position 9,092 of record CAZEQC010000054.1, read on the forward strand.
ACGTCGAAGCTTATGGGCACATCGTCGAGCAAGATGCCATCCGCCGGCGCTTGATCAATGCGGCGAGCCGTATTGCTCAGCTTGCCTACCAGGAAGATCAGGATATTGATCAAACGGTCGATCGGGCCGAGCAAGCGCTCTTCAGCATCTCCGAGCGGCGCATCACCCGCGATCTGGCGCCTGTCCAAGAGGTTATTCGGAGCTACTACGATCGTATCGAGTATCTCTACGACCATCAAGACGAGGCCCTTGGTGTTCCTACTGGTTTCGTCGATCTGGATCGGCTGTTGGGTGGGCTCCAGCGCTCCGACTTGATCCTGCTTGCAGCCCGTCCCTCCGTTGGCAAGACCTCGCTAGGTATCTCTATCGCGCGGCATGCGGCGGATCTAGGACAGCGCGTTGCGATTTTCAGTTTGGAGATGTCCAGCGAGCAAGTGGTGCAGCGTATGGTGTCTGCAGAGACGGGTATCGATGCACAACGCTTGCGTCTCGGCGATTTGCGCGAGCGGGAGTGGCCGCTGTTCGTGCAAGCTACAGGGCGCCTCTCTGATCTGCCTCTGTATATCGACGACACGCCTTCCATCTCTGTTCTCCAGATGCGCACCAAGGCCCGACGCCTCCATGCCGAGCACGGCATCGATCTCATTCTGGTTGATTATCTCCAGTTGATGACGGCCGGTGACAGATGGAGTGAGAGCCGCGTCCAAGAGGTCTCCTATATCTCACGTTCGCTCAAAGGACTAGCCCGGGAACTGGATGTTCCTCTGGTGGCGATCTCACAGCTGTCCCGTGCGGTTGAGCAGCGTTCTGACAAGCGACCAATCCTGGCAGATTTGAGAGCGAGCGGCAGCCTGGAGCAGGACGCCGATATTGTCATGTTCATCTATCGCGATGAGTTGTACAATCCTGAGACTGAGCAGCAGAACATCGCCGAGGTCATCGTCGCCAAGCATCGTAACGGCCCGACAGGCACAATCCAGCTCTTCTTCCGCGATCGATTGGCGCAGTTCCTCGACGCTGAGACCCGGCAAGAGCCTGTTGAATTCTGACGTGCAGTGCTTTCTTATTCTTCCCGTTGCCCGCGCTCGGCTGAGGATGCCACCATAGGGGAGACGGTGGTCCAAGCCTGGGTTCGAGACCTCTTCACCTTCATGAGGTAAGCTTATATCAGCGTCCACTGCCTTTGCTGGGGCATGACGCGTTAGTGGAGTAGTCAATGGAAACGAAACTGAAACAAACGATGCGTACGATTAGGCTTAGCAGTAGCGAGATCTCGCTTGATGCCGAGGATGTGCTGAGAGGTCAGGGTATCGATCCGGATCGCGCTCGCTCGGGGCTCGTCACCTCGGCCGAGAACATTATCGATGATCTCCCGGAGCTCCTTAGCCTGGGCGCGGTCTATGATGTCCTGTCCGTTCGTGACTTCCATCACAAGACGATTGAGTTGGAGGGCGGATTCGTCTTCGAAGGCCCGCTGGTGGCTCGGTCTCTAGCAGGCGCGGAGAAGGTCGCACTGGCCGTCTGTACCATTGGCATAGGGCTAGAGGAACGTATGAAGGAGCTCTTTTCCCAGGATCCTGTGCGGGCGATGGCCCTCGACGGTGCCGGCGTCGCTGCTCTTGGAAAGGTCTCAGATGCGGTTATCGCAGAGGTGCGTGAGATCGCGGAGAGTCATCAGTGGGGTTCAGGTATGCGAGCGCAACCTGGTCAGGAAGGGTGGCCAATCCAGCAACAGAAGGTATTATTTGAGTGCCTCAACACTGACGAAATTGGCGTAAGCTTGACCAGCAGCTATCTTATGATCCCTAGGAAGTCCGTCTCTTTTGTCATCGGGATGGGACCGGATATGAAACCTGACGCTGTGGCGTGTGATTTCTGCTCGAAGCGCAACCGCTGTCCTTGGCGCGTGGAGACATAAGGAGATCGAGTGTCTCAAGATATGAGGTGCTTGATTACTATTCTGGGAGCTATTCAATACCTGTGAAAAGAGAGGTAAAACAATGACGACTGAATACACGGTGGACTTCCAGCCCTTGGGCCGTCGCGTACGGGTAGTCGATGGCACGACGCTCCTTGAGGCGGCACGCAAGGCCGGTGTTGGCCTGAACGCTGTCTGTGGCGGTGCTGGCGTGTGCGGCACGTGCGTGGTGCGCATTGTAGAGGGTGTCGTCTCACCGCCCAATAAGTCGGAGGAGAATTTCCTGGACCCAGGCGACTTTGACGGAGGATACCGGCTGGCTTGCCAGGTTGAGGTTAGCGGAGATGTGCTGGTAGACGTGCCTCCCAAGTCTATCACTGCTCCGCAGCGCGCTCAGATTGAGGGCCGGGAACGGCCAGTCGAGATTGATCCAATGGTCCGTTCCTTCGACGTCCATCCCACGCTGCCTGGCCTCCACGATCTACGATCCGACGAGAAACGTCTGCGGGAGTCGCTCCGTGAAGAGCACAGCCTGACCGATGTGCGGTTCGATCCACTGGTATTGGCTGAGATACCTCCCAAGCTTCGTGAAAACGACTGGGAGATCCGGTTGTTCGTCTACGACGGTCTGGGATCCCCCTCTGTGGTCGGCGCTGCGCCGATCGGGACGCATCCTCTGGGCCTGGCGGTCGATATTGGCACGACCAAGGTGGCCGCTTACTTGGTGGATCTAGAGACAGGAGAGACGCTAGGGGCATCTGGGGAGATGAACCCGCAGATCGCTTTCGGAGAAGACGTGATGGCTCGTATCGCATACGCGATGGAGGGCGAGGGACGCGGTCTTGAGCTTCAGGAGGCTATCATTCAGGGGCTTCAGGATCGCGTCGATGAGCTATGCGATACTTGCGACCGTGGCTGTGGAGAGGTTATCGAAGCTGTCTTGGTGGGCAACACGTGTATGCACCACTTGGTGATGGGGCTACCTGTCGATCAGCTTGGCGTGGCTCCCTATGTACCTGCTCTTTCCGCCTCGTGCGACGTCAAAGCCCGAGACCTTGGCTTAGACATCGCTACCGGGGCGTATGTTCATCTCTTGCCCAACATTGCTGGCTTCGTTGGCGCTGACCACGTCTCGATGGTTATGGCAAGCGGCCTCCATGAGGCGGATCAAATCACGCTGGGTCTCGACATCGGCACCAACACCGAGGTCAGCTTGGCGGCCAATGGGCGGCTTCTGAGCTGCTCTACGGCTTCCGGACCAGCCTTCGAAGGCGCTCATATTCGGGATGGTATGCGCGCTGCTCCGGGAGCGATCGAGTGGGTCAAGATGGTTGATGGACAGATTGAGTACCAGACTATCGACAGTGCACCACCAGTAGGTGTCTGTGGCTCGGGGATTCTCGACAGCGTAGCGGAGTTGCGGCGTATCGGCGTTCTGAAGGAGAACGGCTCAATGGAGCGGGACAGCCACCCACGCGTTCGTCAGACCGGTGATCGGCCCGAGTTCGTGCTCGTTCCGGCTGGCGAGCAAGGGGCGCTCAACGACATTGTCATTAACCGCAAGGATGTCAGTGAGATCCAGCTCGCGAAGGGGGCTATACGGGCTGGCCTTGAGGTGCTGCTAGATGAGGCGGGTGTAGAGCTCAATCAGGTTGAACGCGTTGTTGTCGCGGGAGCCTTCGGCACGTATCTCGACGTGCGGAGCGCCCGGGCCATTGGTATGTTCCCGCCCCTACCCCTTGACCGTTTCGATCAGGTGGGGAATGCGGCGGGTATCGGAGCTAAGCTGGCTCTGCTTTCGCGGCGCTGCCGTGCCGTCGCGGAGAAGATCGCTGGTCGTGTCGAATACATTGAGCTGACTACGGATGCGCGTTTCTCCAGCGCTTACATGGATGCTATGGGACTGCCCGATCCTTCCGCGGTTGACGTATAGCTCGGTCTGTCTGCATAGAGGGTTGTCGGGCGGTTGTCATGACTTCTCGGATCTCGGCTTTCCTAACGGCTAAGCTGTGGTTGATCAGAAGTCCCGCCACAGCTTAGAACCGAACGCGATGCTTGCGCACTTCCCACCGCGCCCTGTTCTCTGAGGGGCCTTAAACACACACGTCCAGAACCTGAGGCAGGATCTCGCATTTGATCTCTGGCGCATCTGTGCATAGGACCTCTCCGTCGATGTGAGCCACCAGGCCATCCGATGAGGAGATGGTTACCGTCTTGGCCCGAGCCATCGTGACTGGATCAAGGTCGGTGTGAGTGCCTCGCAAGAAGTGAGGAAGAAGCCGCAGTATAGTCAGTTTGCTGACCTCTCGTGCGATGCAGAGGTCGAATTGACCGTCATCGGGTTCTGCGTTCGGCGCGATGATGAAACCGCCCCCTTCCCGCGGGCCATTTGCCACCGAAATCATTGTGGCTGGTAGCTTCATCTGCTGATCATCATACTTGACAGTTACCATAGGAGAGTCGAAGTTCAAAAGGATTGTCTTCAGAACAGCCAACAGGTAGAGAGGCAGGCCTCTGAGGCGCTTCATCTTCAGCGTCTCGATCACCACGGCCCCGTCAAAACCGACGCCAACGACGTTGCCGAAGTAGCGAGGCCTTCGTCCTGGCACAGTGACTCGTCCAAGGTCTATTGTCCTGACCTGCTTGCAGGTTAGACGATGGCATGCCTCGCGTAGGTCGAGGGGCAGTCCGATACCGCTGGCGAAGTCCTGCCCAGAGCCGGCAGGGATGACTCCCATTCTCCGGCTTGTGCCATTCTGCGAGGCGTCCATTAGGCCGTTAATCACCTCGTTGGCCGTTCCGTCGCCACCAGCCCCAACAATCGTTTCGAACCCGTCCTCGGCTGCGTGCCTGGCTAGCTCAGCTGCATGCCAGGGCCCTTTGGTTCGGACGATGTCGAAATCAACCCCTTCAGCCTTCAGCCACTGGCGCAGTTTCGGCTCGGCTTGAGCTCCGTAGCCACGCCCGGCGGCGGGGTTCAGGATCAGTTTAATGCTTCCCATAGGTTCCTCCCCCGTAGTCATTCAGAAAGAACACGCCACGAGGCCTTCCGTTGCGGCCTGTGGCGCTTTTTGCGACCAGAGTGATCAGCTTGCTGTCTTGAGATGTCTCGCTGTGAGATGCTGGTCAGTGAGCCTCTCACTTCGGTATGATGTAGGTATCGACCACGTTCCCGTCTGCATCGCGTAGGCTCACGAGCTCTCCCTCTTGCCAAGCCGGTTCCGTCCGACCCCAGTACAGATCCCGAGGGGTGTCATTTCCCTCTACCGAATGCACCCGCACCTTTCCTTCTGAGAATAGTGTCAGCGCAGGTAGAGTGAAACGTTCATCAGCCGGTCCTGAGAGTGTCCAAGCCTCAAGATTGACTACACCGCCGTAGTTGACCAACGTGACCATTTCGGACGCCACGTTGCCGACCCCTGTCACGTTGCTAATCTCGACTACCGGGGGGGCGGAGGGTGTCATCGTCGGGAGGATGAGCGTTCTTTCACCCGCTTCTGAGAAGGGAAAAGGTGTTTCTGTTGCAGCCAGAGCAGGAGAGGTCGAGCGCTCATCCTGGGGGATGAGCAGAACTTGTCCAATCTGTAGTACGTCCGGGTCTGCAAGGTCGTTCGCATCCGTCAGGGCTTCAAGGGGTACCTCGTACTCTTGAGCGATGGCTGAGAGCGTGTCGCCTGCCTGCACGGTATACGTAACCGGCTTCGCAGGTGCAGGCGTGGCGGTAGACGATGGCGACGGCGTCACGACCATCTCGCTTGTCGTCGTAGGCACAGTTGAGGTGCGATCTCCCGGTTCCCGCTCTTGGAGAAGGGAGAAGCCTAACAAGATAGCAGCCATGACCAGGGCCATAACGGCGATTAGACCCCACCTTCGCGATCGCATAGTGATTAGCCCCCGTGCACTAGAAGTCGGCCTTCCATAGGGTATTCTACCATAGTTTGTGACAGAACACGAAGATTGTCCTCCCAAATGGCTTGCAGCTGGAATACAAGCTTGTATAATCTCTCTATGCCTGAGCTACCCGAAGTAGAAACAGTTGTTCGGGGCCTCCGAGCCTGTCTAAAAGAGCACGTGATCACTGGCGTGACCGTCCATTGGTCAAGGAGTATTGCTGAGCCGGACTCGGCGGTTTTCGCTCAACGACTCACTGATAGGACAGTGGTTGGTGTCAATCGCCGGGGGAAGTGGATTGTCATAGATCTTGACGATGGACAGACCTTATTGGTTCATCTGCGGATGACTGGGCAGCTCGTGCTCGAATCTGCCGAGTGTCCTGCGGACGAGTATACGCGTGTGACGTTTTGCCTGGACGGCGGTAAACGTCTGCGCTTCTCGGATATGCGGAAGTTCGGACGCCTGATCCTGACCCGCGATCCCAGCAATGTGCTGAGCGATCTAGGCCCTGAACCTCTGGCGGACGATTTCACGGTTCAGCGCTTTGGACAAATGCTCGCGCAACGGCGCGGTCGCATCAAGTCGCTGTTGCTTAATCAGCGCTTCCTAGTCGGATTGGGCAATATATACGTCAATGAAGCCCTGTGGCGGGCTCGCATCCATCCTTTGCGACCGGCCAACAGTCTATCCGCTGAAGAGGTGAAGAGACTCCATCAAGCGATTCGCTCTGTGCTACGCGAGGCGATCGGAGAGGGTGGGACCACCCTTGAGAACGGTAATTTCAAGCAGGCTGATGGCAATGCTGGTGAGTTCGCAAGCCAGCTGTTGGTCTATGGTCGGGAAGATGAGCCTTGTGCATCTTGCGGATCCTCCATCGAACGTATCAGGGTAGGGCAGCGCAGCACCTATCTCTGTCCGGAATGTCAGTTACCATCGGGGCAGTCAGCCTGATCTGGTCTTCAGATCAAGAAGCCTGGGATCATAAACGTGAGGATCGTCGGCGGTAGCCAGACGGCATGGAGAACTAGGGCAAGCTGTCGGCGTTCATGCTCAGCAGAGAAGAGCAGAGCTGCTACGATCACCCCTGTCGTTACTCGGAAGACAGCCAGCAGGTCGATCGTCGTCGTCCGTGGGAGGAACACGACAAAGAGGCTGTTCACCAGCAGTGCCCAACTATAGACCGAACGAGGGGCCTCTAGGAGCTTATGTGCCGATAGGACGAGGAGTCCGACTACTGGTACGGCGAAGATAAGAATAGAGAAGATACGCGCTGCAGGCGGTTCGACGAAAGTGAACCCGTAGAAGGGTATTCTCTCAAACCTCCTCCCTACGTTGGCAAGGCCAGAGCTTCCCATCCACCTGTAGAGTCTCAGCTGCAGTAGCGCGTAGGGAAGAAAGACTATCAAGCTGTATCGCAGGGCAAGCCGCCATTGCTTTCGCAGAATCGCTACGAGCACTATGGGGGGCAAGAACAGCAGCCCCACCTCTTTTGCCAACGCACTTGCCGCCATCGCTCCCGCCGAAAGCGTGTGGCGCCCCTGCTCATACCACCAGAGAGCGGCGATGACTAAGAAGTAGGCAAGTGGTTCGTTAAGGTCGGCCCGCAGGGCGAAGACTTGACCCAGCCAAAGAGGCATCAGCAGGGCCAGATAGGGGTTCATGCCGTGTTGCTTGAGGATACGCCCCAGCAACTCAGCACTCAGACTGATGGAGGCCACGTTGATCAACACGAGCATCCACGGGATTACGGTTGGTTGTCCCAGGGAGAGAACTCGAGCCAGCAGCGGGTAGAGGATCCGCTGATAGCGATAGGCTGGATTGTCTAGTTGATCCACGGCACCATCCGGGTCCATAGCGATGTAGTAGGCGAACTGACCGTCGTAGCCCTTGACGCCCGAAGGGACACCGGATGCAAACCTCTCCCCGATCAAGGCAAAGGCTAAAGGATCACCCCCGCGGCTGAAGATGACGAGGATGACGATGAGACCGCAGATGAGCAAGGTCACAAGGCCTGGGCTTGGCAGCCATTTGGCCCTGAAGAAGCTCGGTAGGTCCAACTTCAATCTACGTGCCATATCAGAACGCTGCCCTCCTCAAGAATCTTCTCCAGCTGCAATCGGTCCGCGGTAATCTGTCCATCGTATAGTGGGTCGAGATCTGCAGGGTGATTGCTCTCGAGCACCACATAGTCTATGTTGTAGCGGTCACAGACCGACAGCACTGTCCTGACTCCTCCGTTTGGTACAACGACGGCAGGGTGCCGCGTATGATACCAGAAAGCTGGAGGATTCCCAACCATCACTTGTGCGTGCGGCACCTCTTGGTCCTCCAGCCATCGCTTGATTTCCCGGTAGGTGTTGTCGGCTGTATGCCAAGTCGGTACCTTCTTCCAGGCCACGTAGATACTTAGCATCATCGCTGCGAGGACCACGGCCACAGTGAACGTCGTTTGTGCCTGTCGTCGCCTCCACCCTCGCTTTCGAGTTCCCCATGCTGTGAATGTATCGAGTCCGACCATCGCTCCCCCATAGAGGAAGGGCAGTAGTGCGCTGGTTGAATGGAAGAACCCTCCGCGCCACCCTGGAAACGTAAAGGCCAGCGAATGGACGACGTAGAGGAGAAGTCCGTAGATGATCGCCAGCACGAAAGGCGGTCTGCGGCGCATACGCCAGAGGCCAATCACCACAAGGGGAAAGAGAAACACCATGCAGTCTTCCGCCAGAAATCGCTGCAGGTTGATCCATAATGCGGTCAGTTTTGACGTCAAGATACTGCTCCAGCCCCAATCTAGGAAGGAGCGCAGTGACAGGTCGCACTGATAACAGAAGATATCATCATACTCTGTAAGCCATAATGTCTTGCTTCCAGCTGGAGAGAGGGGGGAACCTATAGTCGCCACATTGCGGAGGAACCAAGGTCCCATAGCAATAAGGTAGCCGATGAGAGTAGCTGACCAACTCAAAATGATGATACGTGAATCAGACAATGCAGGTACCCTCTGTGTCTTCGCCCTCCTGTGATGAAGCAGCGGGCCGAGAGCCACGACGGGTAAGAGGACGATCCCGTCAGCGCGGCTAAGGTGGGCCAGACCTGCAAGCAGGCCTACGAGAAGCCAGTGTCCGAGCTGTCTCCTCGTCTTGCTGCCAGACGTTCCTGGCCTGCCAGCAAGCCAGAGCGCCAGGCTGCCGCAGAGGGCAAACGGGGCAAACGTTTCGGGTAGCGTCCAGTAGGGGAAGAAAAAACCGCTGAAAGTGGTCACAAGGCCAGCGCCCCACGCTAAGCCCCTTTGCCGGGTAGCTTGCCAGGCGAGGCCGTAGGCGACGGAAGAAAGCAAAGCAGCCAATATGGAGAAGGGAATCTGGAGCGCGAAGAACGAGCCGGGCAGCAAAGCGGCAAATGGCGCAGCCAGCAGAGATGGCAGAGGCATCCAATAGAGGAAGCCAGGATGAGGGATACCGGCAGGATCGTTCAAGTAGTTCCAGATGAAAGGCTCACTGAAGCTCCTACCCTGCGCGATTCGCGCTGCTCCTACCGCATAGTATGCTGTGTCCATGTAGCCAGGTCGATGGATGAAACCAGCCGCAACCAAGCGGATAACCAGTGCTGAAACAAAGACCAAGATATGATCGCCACGTCTCGTCTTCTCTTTCATTGTCTTGTCTGCAGAGGAGGGGGGGCAATCTCCAGAGGATCTGGTACCCTGAAGGCCACGATGTTCTCATCATTGTAGAGTGGTGCACCTAGTTTTCTCTCAAGGTATGCTCTCGTCGTTTCTAGGTCTTGTTCACCTAGAAAATCACGATGGAGGATGACGTAGGCTATCCCATAATCGGCAAGGGCTAGAGGGTTGCCCCCAGGGCGAGTGAGCAACTTCAGTTGAATGAGGGCTTCTCTTGCTTCAGCTGGGCGTCGATAACTATAGCCTCCGGAAATGGCGTGACCGTGTGTCATCTGATGCAACAAGTAGTATTTGTCGGCTGTGTAGTCTAGGATGGGAAGAGGTAGTATGGCCACTGAGCGTCGGTCGGCCGCGATTTCGGTGTAGAATTCAGGTACGTTAGCATCGGCCATAGGCCAGGGGAACAAGAAGGTCGCGTCCAACAATACCAATGCCAGGAGCCCCAAGGCCAAAACGGGACGCCAGATGCGACGGAGCTTTGCCAAGAAGACGTGTCCCCCGTATGCAGCTAGGATGGCAATGGCGAACATGGCAGTAAGATTCAGGCGTGCTGGGGTCCGCCCCCAAGAGAGTAAGGGAAGCGTTCTAACGATGCCATAGGGCATCATCAGTGACTGTCCGTCAATTGTCACCCTTTGTCCGCCCAGCCATAACACCGGCCCAAGAGCCAGAAGTGATGCCCCGACCGCCACCAGCACCCAGAGGCGTACAGCTTGGTTCCTCCGCCAATTGGCAGCAGCACCGACCACGGCCAGTATCACCGTCACCCATCCAGCATAGACGATGCTTTCAGTATAACCTATTCCACGAATGAGGCGCTTCGAAAGCTGCTGAAGCGCTGGCCATAGATTGCATAGAAGGTGCCCTGGCGGTGGAATGAAAAGACCGAGAGCGTCCGCTGAGTAGTCAAGAATGCCCGGGGCTTGGTAGAACCCCAATCTTCCTTGTAAGCCTTGCGAGATTAGAGGCCACATCAGTGGAAGGACGACGAGGGCCGCTGAGCTGAAGCCGATTCCCAGGGCCCGGAGTGTGGGGCGAGAAAACAATTGCTGCCGATCACTCAGGAGAAAAGCGATGAGAACGCTGACCGTGATGGGCATAGTGAAGTAGGCAAGCGTCATCAGGTCGACGGTAGAAGCCATGATCAGCGCCCCACCTAATGCGAATCCCCGTCCGTCGGTTGGGTGTTTAAGCGTGCGTCGTAGACAAAGAACCAGTATTGGGCATGGGTATGTCATAATCTGCGTGAAATGACCGTTAAGTGCGTGGAGCGTGCGGTTGGCGCAGAAAGTGAATACCGCTCCTCCTATGACAGCTGCTGTTTGGTCGCCAGTCAAATCTACGCAAAGCAGTGTCATCATCAACCACGTCAGAACGTAGGAAACGAAAAGCTGAACGTTATACGTTGCAACAGTACCTCCCCAATGGATGCCAGGAAGAGCCAACAGCCGGACCCAGGGCGTTGCTACGAGGATGGGGTGAAAGAACTGCACTGGATGGTAGATCCTGTCCATTTGAGCTGGAGAGCGATGAAGCTCGAGAAGCGCTTTGTCGAACCACCAAGTGGACCATGCGTGGGAGAAGGCATCAGATCCGTAGAAGCCGGCCAGGTGCGTCCGCCAAAGAAAGGGTAGTGGTGTAGTCAGAAGCGCCGTCACAAGGATAGCTAGGACGGTCACGAAGAGGACGAAGCCCCAGCTTATGTCATTGTTCATGGACGTACCTCGTATACGAACACCCCATCTCGGCTGAAGACACGAGTCAGGCTGTCTGTCTGTTTGGGGCTGAAGCCCCCCAATGCTCGCTCGTGGGGCCCGTAGAATACATAACTCACTCCCCAGTTCTCCAATAACGCCGCGCGAACGGCGTTGGATGTCTCCATGTCGTAGAAGTCGGATATGGCCGCTAGCTTGTTGTCGTAGTCTACCGTCTCCATCTTGTGGCCGACTACCACGCGGTGGCCGATGTGCGCGGGGATGAGGCTGCCCGTTTCGGGAGCAGCCAGCACCGTCTGCTCCCATGTGGTGTGGTCTCCCAACCAGTCGACAGCAGCTAACACGTCTTGTGACCAGTACAATGATGGTTGACGGTTCGTGGCCCCCAGAGCCAGTCCAGCTGTCATGTATAGGTGACCAACAGCCGCCAATCCCACGACGGAAGCTTGAAGCTGCTTTCCTACCCTGACACTTGCCATCCTCCCCTTCAGATGCCCTAACCCTATCGCGGCCAGAATCCCGAGGGGTACCTGGACGCCTTCCAAAAAGCGCCGCTGTAGGTTCCACGGTAGATGAATGAGCACCATCACCAGACCTATCCACAGCAGGAGGAAGGTGAGGTTTTTTCTTCCTCGTCCGAAAGAGGGTTTGGTCTGTCTGGCTCGCTGGCTATGGGCCAATACTCCGAAGCTACCCAAAGTCAGGAGCAGGCCGTATCCCCACAAGTAAACTCCCGGTGGGGGCGAGAGGGTGACGTTCTGTGAAGACCATGCAGCGAAGACAGGCTGGCTCCTGAACACCCAAAAATCATAGCCCAGCAACGGTGACTGTAGCACACCCATGCCCGCCACTGCTAGCAGCCCTCTCCACCTCTGCCGGGTTTCAAACTTCCCAGTAAGCCAGTAGAGAGCTGGAACCAAGTCGACCACGAGCAGCATGTATGGATGGATCAGACCAAGTACTAACGATAACAGAGTGGCTAGTAGTCCTACCTTTACCGAGGGGCCTTTCGGATCGCCCAGCAAGAGGAGGAAGATGGTCAGCAAGAGTGTGATAGCCATGCAGAAGTGGGGAAACGTCAATAGGGACAGATAGATATAACCGTCCAAGAGCCAGAAGCTCATTGGGGAAACGCCGCCAGGGGCGGTGGGAGCGATGATCTCCCGGATCCAACCCAACCCGGAGGCGATCGTTGCTAGGAGAAAAGCTGTCCGTCGGACGCTAACTGACGGAACGAAGTGTGCGATGAATCGATAGACGCTCAACAACATGAAGAAGCCGAGCCCCACGCGAGCGATTTGATAGAGCGTCGGTAATCTTATCCTCGTGACACGAGCTATATGTCCTAGCGCGACGTAGAAAGTCTGCATATAAGCGCCTTTGTGGCTCTCCGAAGTGAAGAGCAGATGATAGCGCCAGTTACCGCGATAGCCCTGCCACATTTTGGCCAGGTGGCTGTGGTAGTCCGCCTTGTCCAGCACAGCGCCACTGAAGCACCTTTGTGGCGTCTGGGCCAAATATCCGGCCAAATAGGGTAGCGTCGAGGCCGTCACGATTAGGGCTGCCACGATCACGACCCAGGTCCATTCTTGTCTACTGACTTCTCGCTTCGGCCCACAAGAGATCGTCGGGACAGAGGCTGACATCACTACTTACTCTCCCGATGGTAGAGCGCGATACTCAGGTCTTCGAAGCTCCTCCGCTCCATCTGTACGAACCGACGTCGAACCCAATCCAGGGCTGGGTGCTTGCCCACCATCGCTTGAGCCTCTTTGACCTCTCTAGGGAAGTAGATCAGCCAGATCCGGTCGGCCGTCCCTATCGCCTTGGTGATGGTCGGAGTAGCGAAGATGCCCAGTGCTTCCTGTGTGGGGCGGGCCAGAGTATCCTGTGGGGAGTCTGGAGG
>CAZEQC010000055.1:0-22004 GCA_964514285.1 uncultured Anaerolineales bacterium
TGGTCTTCGGCGCCAACGTGACCGAGGCGCTCAACCTGGCGCTGCGCGGCTACCTTCGTCCCGGCGACCACGTCATCACCAGCGGGATGGAGCACAACTCCGTGATGCGCCCGCTGCGTGATCTGGAAAGGTCCCCGCACCAGGGTTCGGGCGGTGTGGAGCTGACGGTTGTGGGGTGCTCGCCGGAGGGCTTCCTCGATCCTGCCGACGTGGAGGCTGCGATTCGCCCCAACACGGTCATGATCGTGCTCAATCACGCCTCCAACGTAGTCGGCACGCTGCTGCCCGTGGCCGAGGCGGGTCGCATCGCCCGCGAGCACGACCTGTTGCTCCTGGTCGACGCGGCACAGACGGGCGGTGCCTACCCTGTCGACGTGCAGGCGGATCAGATTGACTTGCTGGGCTTCACGGGCCATAAGTCGCTGCACGGGCCGATGGGCACCGGCGGGCTGGTGGTCGGCCAGCGGGTGGACGTGGAGCGCTTGCGGCCCCTCGCACGCGGCGGCACCGGCAGTAACTCGGAGCTGGAGGAGCAGCCGGATTTCCTGCCCGACATGTGCGAGAGCGGAACGCCCAACGCCGTCGGGCTGGCCGGGTTGGGCGCCGGCGTGCGCTGGGTGCTGGAGCGCGGCCTCGACAGGATCCGTGCTCACGAGGTGGGAATGACGCAGCGGCTGATCGACGGTTTGAGTGCCCTTCCCGATGTAACCGTCTACGGGGGGCACGACGCCGAGCGGCAGACGGCGACGGTCTCCTTCAACATCGCCCGTATGGCGCCGTCAGAGGCGGGGCTGCGCCTGGACGAGGATTACGGCATTATGTGCCGCGTGGGGCTCCACTGCGCGCCGGCGGCCCATAAGACGATTGGCACGTTCCCGGACGGCACGGTGCGCTTTGGACTGAGCGCTTTCAACACGCTCGCGCATGTCGAGGACGCTCTAGAGGCCGTGGCTCAACTCTCTGCGGAGGTGTGATGACCGAAAAACGACAAACGGTTATCCTCGTCTACTCGACCAGCCACGCTATCCGCGCGGAGAGGGTCCTGGAGAGGGGAGGAATCGACTGCAAGCTGATCCCCGTGCCACGGCATCTCAGCTCCGACTGTGGCGTCTGCGTGCGCGTCTGGCGGGGCGACCGCGAGGCAGCGCGTCGGGCGCTGGACGAGGTCGGGGTAGAGATTGAAGGGGTTCATAATGTCTAGCGAAGCTGAACGCCGCGCATGTGAAAAAACATGTGATCTCGGCTTGGGTATCCTTGGACACCTTATCCAGGTGGCAGGTTCCTTGTGGCCGTGGTCTACTGGTTCATCTACCGGCGGCTGAAGGGGCATACGGCTGAGGAGCGCGACCAAGTCGCTGTTCAAGCTGAGGCGCTGCAAGCGACGGCAGACAAGACCTCAAGTCGAGAGCTATGCCGCGCTGAAGAAAAGCAACCATTCGGCAGCTTCGTGTCGATTCGTCGTCTCCTCTCTTTGACAACTCCTCTCAAAGGAGACCGGCCATCTTATGAGGCGTGTTCCCGCTGTTGATCAGTAGCCCAAGGCCTCTCACAAACTGGCCGTCATCCGGTGCATGAACGCTGGATGAGCGCTTGACCAGCAGCGAATCTCTGATATGATAAAGCTTGACATTACAGGTAGGCTTTATCGACTATGGAACTATCGAAACGAGGCGAATACGGTCTCCGATCCCTCCAGTATCTGGCGAGGCACTATGGCGAGGGGCCGATCGCAAGCAAGATCCTGGCCGAGGAGAACAACATTCCCACCAAGTTCCTCGAGCAGATCATGCTTACCCTCAAGCTTGGACAGCTTGTGCGCAGCAAGAGAGGCCCAGGTGGTGGCTACTACTTGGCTGCTCCTCCTGAGGACATCACGCTGGCCGAAGCGGTGCGCTTGCTGGACGGGCCATTGGCACCCATCAACTGTGTCAGCGAGATCGCCTATGAGCCGTGCGGCTGCCCCGACGTAGAGACGTGTGGCCTGCGTCGCGTGATGCAGGAGGTTCGCGATACTGTGGCGGGCATCATGGAGAGCACGACGCTGGCGGATCTGGTACATCAGTGAGTGGTAGCAAATGGCCAGGGGGGCAGCACGGCTCGTGCTCGCGGAGCAGTTATCACCCGCTGTAGGCGCCTTTGTGAGCGTTCCAGTGCGCGTTGCTGACTGGTGGACAGGTACTGACCGACATAGAAGAGAAGGAGGCCATAGCCATAACGTCGCTGCGGAAGGGCTGACCTGCTTGGTCGGCGTCAGCGTGTACGCCATCAGGGGACAAGGCATCATTGACTGGAATCTGGCTCCCACTTTGGTTCTGGGTGCTCTCCTTTCGGTCCCGCTTTCCGCCATCACAGTCAAACGCTTGCCTGTGAGCAAGATGCGTTGGATGATCGGATGCGTTGTGGCCGGGATAGGGACCTTCACGTTGACCAGGTTGATCGTCTGATATGCGGTGGCCAAGATAAGGGTTCCGATGGTTCTGGTGCCGATCGCCGCTCATCGACCGCTATCCGGGGATCAGCAGGGCTGCGCCCGTCGCGCCGATGGTGTCGGCCTTCTGGGCCGAAACATCTTGTAAATCGCAGTAATCGAAGCATGTCGCCAATCAGTCTATATCCTGGGAGGTAGCAACCAGATGTTCGTGGATATCCAGATCCCGCTGCTCGTCGGAACCGTTGTCGTGGCGATGGTGCTCTTCTCCATCGAGAGAATCCCTGCCGAAGTGACGGCGCTGGCGCTCTTGATGTTCCTCGTCTTGACGGGCTTGTTGCCGACTGAGGAAGCCTTCGCTGGTTTCAGCAGCGATGTCGTGATGATGATGTTTGGTCTGCTGATCATTATGGCAGCCCTGGATCGCACCGGTGTGACCGACCTGGTCGGTCGCGCGATCTTGCGGCGAACCGACTCTGGCCTTCTGCAGATCCTCGCCGTGGTGATGATCGCCGCGGTGGCGATCGGCGCGTTTATGAGCAACACTGCAGCGACGGCGTTCTTTCTACCCATAGTCGTCGGTGTAGCGCGGCGGCAACAACTCAGTCCGGCCAAGATCCTGATGCCCCTGGCATTTGCCTCGATCCTCGCCAGCTCGATCACGCTGATCGGCACCTCCACCAACATCGTTGTCAGTGGCATGATGACCAACTATGATATGCGTGCGATGGGCATGTTCGAGTTGGCACCGGTCGGCATTCCCATAGCCATTGTTGGGCTTGTCTATATGTTCTTTGTCGGGCGTCACCTGGTACCAGACCGGAGTCCGCCGGACAAGTTTGAGGATCTGAGCATTCACCTGTATTTCTCGGAGATGTCCATCTCCAACGGATCCGCCCTGGTGGGCCACACACTGAAAGAAGCCCATCTGGGAAGCGAACTGGACTTGAAGGTACTCGGTGTCATCCGCGACGACACGGCCCACATCTTGCCTCGGGCCACGACTCGGCTGGAGGTGGGTGATGTGCTACTGGTCGAGGGGAAACGAGACGCTGTTCTAGGTGCCGCGGAGAGCGACGACATCGACATGGTGGCGGAGGTCGAATTCTCCGTCGACGATCTGCCTCCCGAGCGCATCGGGCTGGAGGAGGTCATTCTCGTCCCGGGCTCTCCCCTGATTGGACGGACACTGGAGGGCCTGGACTTCCGAAGCGGCTACGGGCTGCAGGTTCTGGCCATCAATCGCCATGGCGAGACGCTCACCCGCAAGATGAGCCACATTCGCCTGAGTACGGCGGACGTTCTCGTCGTGCAGGGAGACCGGGATCACATCCGGACGCTGGAGAGGCAGGGTCTATTCCGCATTCTCGGCTCCATCGAGAGAGTGCGGTCCAGAAGAAAACGTGCCCCGGTCGCCATCGCCATCTTCCTTGGGACCTTGATCGTTGCCACAGCCAGTGCGCTCTCCTTGTCGGTGGCCATGCTGCTCGGGGCGCTGTTGGTCCTGGCGACCCGCTGCATCACGCCGGGTGAGGCCTACAGCCAGGTCAATTGGACGGTGCTGATACTGATCGCCTGTATGTTGGGCCTGGGCACGGCGATGGAGACCACGGGCACAGCGAGCTTCCTGGCGCAATGGATTGTGAGAATCGTGGGAGGGGCGAATCCAGTCTGGCTCCTATCGGCGTTCTTCGCTTTGACCGTGCTGCTCACACAGCCGATGTCCAACCAGGCTTCTGCGGCTCTTGTGCTGCCGATCGCCCTGCAGGCAGCCCGGCAACTGAACCTCAATCCGCGCAGCTTCGCCATGATGATCGCGCTGGCGGCCAGTTGCTCGTTCCTCACCCCCCTGGAACCGGCCTGCTTGCTCGTCTACGGCCCGGGTCACTACCGCTTCCTCGACTTCCCCAAGGTGGGTCTGATCCTCAGCGTACTTGTCTATTTGATCGCTATCACGGCCGTGCCGTGGCTGTGGCCGTTGTAGAGAATCGCCCGCGGGTCGCGTTTACCAAGCACTAAGCAAGGAGCCCGGCCCCCTGGACGTGCCGGGAGAACCGGGCTCGAGGCGCTGCCGACGGTGGGGGCTCTCCCCCGCCCCCGGCAATAGGCATCGCCCCCCGCTAACTGCCCGAGTCCTCAAACGGACCGGCGGCCAGCACTACCCGCTCGCCGGCGGCGTGATACTCGTACGTCTTCCCACCAGCCTCCAGGCGGATGACGAAGCCGGGCGTGATGACCTGCGCGTAGGCCTTGTCCGGCTCGGGGACGCCTAGGCTGGCGTCGGGAAACTCGGCCTCCTTGACGTCCTGCACCACGATCTCTTCGACGCTGGCGTCCAGGCGCTCGGCCAGGTCCTCCTGGGCCAGCGTGATCAGGTTCTGCGCCTCCCCTCGGGCGCCAGACACCTCAGGGCAGGCCTCCACCGCGGCGTCCATGTCCCGCTGCGAGGCCGTGCCGCGCTCCTCGTCGGTCTCGCCCACCGTGATGGGGACCAGGTCCACCGTCGGACCGTGGGGGGCCCGCACCACCAGGGAGAGGCCGTAGGCGCCCTCGTCCAGGCTCTCGGGGAACGTGACGGTGATGGTGTCCGAGAAGCCCAGGCCGGGCTGCAGATTGAACGGCCGCTGCTCCAGGGTGGCCAGCACCGCTGGACGATCCCCGTCCATCAACTGCAGGCAGAACCGTCCGGGCCAGTCCTCGCCGGTCTCGTTCTTGATGCTGATGTCGAAGGACGCCTCCGCCCCGGGCTCGTACCCCTCGACGTAGCCGCTCCATTCGACGATGGCGCCGTTCTCGTACGCTCGACGGGCCGAGAACGGCTGCGGCGGCGCCTCGGTGGGCTGCTCCGCCCCGAGGGCCGAGGTGTTGCAGCCTGAGGTAACCAGAACAGCCGCGCTCAACAGCAGCAGAAACCACCCCATGGCGGCCCTTCTTCCTCTTGTTCTTAGATCAACGGTTTTGGTCTTGGTAGCCATATCGTCCTTTCTCCTCTACGCTTCATCTCCTGCTCCTGGCGATGACGCCTGCCAGGGGCGGGAGCGTGGGAACCATCGGGTTATGGGCAACCCGCGTCACCCTTCTTGACGTGCTGGAGGGGGCTTTTGTTCCATGCCATCGCTCCGAGCGCTCCCTCCATCCTGCCCTTTCATGATACTCGGCGGACTCCCCCGACGCACCCGGCATCCGAGGAGTCCGCGCCCTGGTCAGCTGGGCAGTCCTGACCCTGGACGAGTGGTCAGGGTCAGGGCGTCTGGAGCGCCACCGACGTGATGGCGCGGTGGAGCACGGGCTCCAGGGTCGTCAACACCTGGGCGTCGGGCGCGGCGGTGTAGACGTCGATGGCACGACGCCCGCCGTCCGTCTCGATCACGGCCAGCACGTGCGCCTCCACGGACGTCACCGGCGCCTGCCCGCCGCCTTCCTGGGCCTCGCCGTACACCTCGACGACAAAGCGGCGCGCGCTGGCCCAGGGCAGCTGGACCGGCACTGACTCCAGGGTCTGCGCCGACTTAGGTAGCACCGCCGCCTCCGGCTCCTGCGGCGGCTTCAGCTCCGCCCACCGGACGCCCAGACGCAGCGCCGGGTTCTGAGGGGCGGCCCAGGTCGCGGCGTCGACCTCCGTCCAGCTGCTGGGCACCTCCAGCGAGAGCTCCGCCTCGGCCACCTCGGCGCGGTGGAAGTCGGTCTCCAGACTTCCCAGCGTCTCCTGATAGACGTAGGCCTCGCCGTCCCAGACGTAGACATCCGTATACTTGGCCGCCGGCCCGTAGGAGGCGAGGATCTCGACCATGCCATCGCCGTCCCGATCCTCGACGCGGACGCCAACCTCGCCGAAGGCATCCCCGCCATCAAACTGGCCGCCCTGCGGCGCAAGCCAGCCGTAGCCCGCGC
The DNA here is from genome assembly GCA_964514285.1 of uncultured Anaerolineales bacterium. Taxonomy (GTDB): domain Bacteria; phylum Chloroflexota; class Anaerolineae; order B4-G1; family B4-G1; genus SKLM01. The sequence goes on from CAZEQC010000055.1 coordinate 6,320, forward strand.
CCAGCCGGCCGAGAACGTAGAGCGTCTCCCCGCTGGCGCCCATAGCCTGCACCGAGAGCACCTCGGGCAGGCCGTCGCTGTTGAGATCCCGCACCTGCAGAGCCTCGCCGCGCTCCGTGGGCAGCTGCTCGCTCTGCCAGACGACGCGGTACCCGCCGCCCTCGGCGCGAGCGATGACGAACAGCTGGAGGAAGTCATAGCCCAGCCCCCCGGGGCTGCCGCCCCAACCGGCGAGGACGATCTCCTCCAGGGTGCCGTCGCCGTCCAGGTCCGCCGATGCCCGGTGGAGGGGCTCCGCCGACTCGGGCAGGAGCAGGATGGGATCCTCCCCCGGCTCATGGCTCGGCGGCGTTGGCGGGCCTCCCAGGTCGAAGGGGAAGGTGGAGACGACGTTGGGACCGCCGGGCTGGTAGGCGCGCACCATGTACTGCACGCCCGGCTCCAGCGCATGCCCCGGCTCCAGCGGGACGACCAGCTCCCATGTCCCCTCCTCGACGGGAGCGCAAGCCTCCGCCGGCCACCAGGTCTGGAGGACGCCGCCGGCCCACAGCTCGGCGCTCACACAGGTCCCCTCCGCGAGGGAGCTCGTGCCGCGCACGACGACCTGCTCGTCGGTGACATGCACGCCCTCGACGGTGATACCGCCCTGCGGCGGCTGGCCCTGCTCCACAGCGCCGATGTCGACGCGCACGTCGTCCACGTAGTAGGTCATCTCCGTCTCCCAGACGGCGCTGATACCGAAGGCCACCCAGATCCGCCCCTCGGCACCGCTGTCGACCTCGAGATCCGCCTGGTAGGTCCTCCAGCCGGTCACCTGGTTGGCCGCGCGGCTGGTATCGAAGTCGGCCTCCTCATTGGGGGGCTCCGGTCCGGCGTAGAGGGCGACCTTGGCCAGGGTGTTGAAGCTCTCCGACCGGCTCCACAGGTCGAGGGCGAGCTGAACGCGCTTCGTCTGATTCGGCTCGACGGCGAAGGGACGCGCCAGCCAGATGGTGCCGTCGTCCTGCTTGCCGTCGAGGGTGAACCGGGCCGACGACCCGCCCTCGGCGGCCTGGTCGGCGCTGATCTCGATGCTCCAGCGGACAGGCTCGCCCGGGCGGTCGGGGTCCTCCGGCACGTCGGAGCCCTTCCGCCAACCGTCCAGAGCGCCCTCAAAGCCCTCCTGGAAAGGAACAGAGCCATCCGACGGCGTCACCGTCGCCGGGGGCGCGGGAACGTCCGTCGGGGTCGGGGTCGGCGCCGCCGTCTCCGTCGGTGCCGTCGTCGGCACGGGCGAGGCGGTGGGCCCGGCGGCCGCCGGTCCGCAGGCGGCCAGCAGGGTGAGCACGACGAGTGCGAACAGACTGGGTATGATGTGTTGCTTCGACATTGGATAGCCTCCTTCTTCAAAGACGACAATTTCGCCCATCCCGATTGATAGGCATAGCAAGGCAGATTCCCATCCCTGCCGGTTTTGAACAGATGCTACAGCACGGCCCCAAGGAGCGGGCCACAGACATGAGACTGACGTGAGGCCCGAAAAGTTCCGTCGCTGGCCTTGTCTGGCGCGGTCTCATGGTGCCACAGGTGCCGGCCGGGGGCATCCGCCGCCTGGGGGGTCTCGACCCTGGTCAACTGGATAGTCTTGGCTTTCCAGGAGAGAGAAGGTGGTGTATACTGGCGGGCAGGGGGAGTGGAGCGAGCATCGACACCGAAGCAGCACGGGGCTCAACCCCAGGGGAGGCAGTATGCGCCACGCAGAGGAACACGCTGCCCTTGTGCGGGCAGCTACGGCGGTCTACGGTCTTCACAAGCAGGACCTGGAGCGCATCAAGGAGGAGCACAGGCGGGCGATCGAGCGTCCCGACTTCCTGTGGGCCAAGATCGTCGAGTCCTTCGCCAACTGGGGCGGGCCCGAGGGGTGGAAACTCTTGATCCAGGACCCCGAAAACCTCTCCCGGCTCACCTACGCGGCCCTGGCCCGGATCTCGTCGCAGGAGCGCCACCGCGAGATCCAGGGGATCCTGAAGGAGAGCGGCGTCAAGTGGCCCAACAAGAAGGCCGCCTACCTGGACCGCTGCTTCCAACAGATCGAGGATCTGGGCGGTCCGGAGGAGGCAAAGCGGCTGTTCTTCGAGCAGGAGGAGCCCAAGGCGCAGGAGCGCTTCCTGATGGCCCTGCCGGGGATCGGGCCGAGCTGCGCCAGAGCGCTGGTGATGGACGCCCAGCCCGAGCTGTTCCAGGAGACGATCACCGTGGACAAGCGCATCAAGCGCATCTCAACGCGTCTGGCGTTGCGCTTCAGCGACCAGGCTGTCGAGGAGCGGTTCTACCGCACCGCCGCCGATGAGGTGGGCATCACCCCCCGCGAGCTGGAGGTGCTGCTCCTTCACTACCTCGACGAGATTCTGGACCTGCTGGAGGACGAGGAATACTAGCCGGACGTGAAGACCTACCGCCATCACCTACTCAGCGTGGGAGCAGGATCTCCGCCCCCTGTTGCCGCAGTACGTGCCCTGCGAGGGTGCACGGTAGCGCACGGAAGCGTCACTGCCATCATACGATCAGAGGGAGGTGACGTTGCCCGGCTACTGGATGGGACGCTGTCCGGTGACGGTAGGTCAGTTCCGGGTCTTCGTTGAGAGCAGGGGTACGAGCCCAATGAGAATAGTCTGACAGCTCCAGACGACCACCCGGTACAGTGGGTCCCACGCTGACGCGCTGGCCTATTGCCGCTGGTTGAGAGACAGGACGGGACTCCGGGTGATGCTGCCCAGCGAGGCAGAGTGGGAGAAGGCGGCGCGGGGAACGAACGGTCGCATCTATCCTTGAGGTGACGAGCCACCAGCGGCTCACCTGTGCACCTTCGACATCAACGTAGGCGGTACGACACCGGTTGGCGCGTACTCGACCCAGGGCGACAGCCCCTACGGCTGCGCCGATCTGGCGGGCAACATCTGGGAGCGGACCCGGAGTTCGCTCGAAGGCCATCACCACGACCAGAAGGATGATGGGGAGAATCCCAAGGTCAGCGGGAGCCGCTTCCTGCGGGGCGGGGCTTTCCGCAGCTCCCGGTACAACGTCCGCTGCGCGAGCTGCGACGACCACCCTCCATCGCACGGCAGGGGGGGCATCGGCTTTCGCGTGCTGGTGGCTCCTTTCTCTCCCAACTCTAAGCTCTGACCGCTCTGAACTCTGGCGCTCTGGATCTCCGCCCCATCTCTCTTGCTTGGCGGTCACACGAGCCTGTGCCTGTACATAGAATACGTCTGGATCCTGGGGCATTCCCCCCTTTCTATTTACGTTATGAAATCTGCGCCCGCTGCGATGAACCTTATATAGTGACGTTTGGCCTCGTCTGTGCCGAATCTGACGCCTACCGAGATGCCAATGCCAAACCGAACACGCTTATTCAACACATCCCAGCGTTCGAACCAATGGCTTCCCGTCATATCCAAGCCATCGTAGGCTTCGATCTTCACGTGGCCATCGAAGATATGCACGTTGGTGACCCAAACATCCGGGTGGGCCAAGAACTTAAGCATCACTGAGTCCAGCCTCAGCCGTCTGCCATCCACGATCACCGGTGTGGGTATCGCGAAGTGGAACCAATTGTGGGTACCGGGCTTTCCCTCGTAGGCCGTGCAGAAGCCTGTCCTTCTTATGAGCTTCAGATGGTGTGGCCACTCTTCGTGTACGCTCGTACCGTGGGTCCACATTGCGTGGGCGAGCCTAACTGATGGTTGGAACAGATACCGGTAGGCCGCCAGGGCTTGAATCATGCCGTAGCCCGAGTTGGGGTCCCACCCTGGAGCGCAGAGCTCCTTGGCGCTCTTCTGCAGCGCTTCCTTCACTTTGTCCTGAGTCAGGTTAGGATCGTGGGACTTCAACAGCCCGATTACGCCAGCACAGACGGGATTGGCAGCCGATGTCCCGTTGTCAGAGCTCCTGGCACCCTTGAAGTGGCTTGGCGCACAGAAGTCCGGCTTATTGGGGTCAAGAGCTGCCGGCCCCTGACTGGTGTATCCTATCCATTGCTCGAGGATGTTGGCAGCACCAACTGTGATCACCCTTGGATGTCCATTGGCACCCCAAATACTCTTGCCAGGTCCAGTATCCGAAGGGCAGCATTTGGAACTTGGGCACTGTGATCCGCAGTTGCCCGCGGCAAAAGTGACGATGATACCGGCATCGAGGACCTCAACCACCTTTCTGGTGAATGGGTGGTTTGGGTTTGTGGCATAGTCTGGCGCCCAAGACTTGCAGAACATCCCCCAGCTATTGGACAGTATCTGAGGTGTCCCGTTCGTCCTATACCGGGTCAGCGCCCAGTGGTAGGCGCTAATGGCATCAGAGAGCAAGCCCGATATGCCTCCACCGGCCTCTAGAAGCGCTATATCCAGTATCTTGGCATCGGGGCACATGCCGACCGCATCTGTGGCACACATGGTACCGTGGCTAGAGGAAGAAGCTTCTCCTGGCGTATAGCTCGCTGTAGGCGACCATCCGTCGATAAAGGCTGGCACCTTGGTCTTGTTGATACCACTATCGACGATGCCGATGACGATCCCTTGTCCGCGTATCCCCTTTGCCCACAGCCGATCGCACTGCAAGTACTTGGCCACCTCGGCGATTGTTCCCTTAGCCGTTGCAGAGGCGCAGTCTGTTGGCGGGCACGGAGAAGCTGTCTCAAGATCAAACGGCGGAAGCTCGCCTGGCGCGGGTTTAGTTCCAAACTCCTCTGGTACGCCAAGCTCTGCTTCCATCTCTTCAAGGTGTGTCTCTCCGAAGGCCTCTACCCTGGCATCGGTCCATACGTCGATCACATTGGGCTGTGCCCTCAGTTCTTCCTCTGTTTCCTCGTCTACCTCGCCTCTGATTAGAACGACCTCCTCATTGGCGTCCGCGAGGGTTGCAGCCAAGTCCTCCGGTGCGCTGAGTGGGACAGGCTCGTAATCGGGGTCTACTTTGAACCCAGGCAACTGAACCGCGTCCGTTTCCGCAATCGTGTCCATGGTGAAATCAACAGACACTCTCAACTCCACAATCACCCTTTTCATGGTTCCCTCCCATAGGGGTATTTCGCCAGTCACGGCAGCATTCGAATGACCCACACTGAACGCTGAAAAAGCCGATCACCCTCCGGGATCACCCCGGGTCGTGGTCGGCTGTCAGCCTATCAATCCCATACGCCCTCCTCTATGCAATAGGATAGCGACGAGGGTTGCGATGGACTTCGTCTTCCCTGGAAGGTCAAGAAGCGACTGTTCGTGCGGCGGCGCCGTGCTTCTCTGCTGCCTCGAGTACGCGGAGAGCTAGCTATAGCTGCGAAGGACCATTGGCTTCATCTCGTCCCCGCTATGCGCCAGACACGGTAACTTGAAGGAGGTGGATGTGGATACTGGACAATGTGCTCCGGCCAGATGAATGATGGTCGTTCGGTGAGAGGCCGTTGCTTATCGGTGCGACAAGATCCAATCTCACTATTAGTATAATCTCTGATGGGCATTTTGTCAAGGAAATGGACTTTGGCGATTACCCATCGGTTGACTTCAGTATGCGCTCATGATATACTGTTGGAGAATCGACTCTTAGCGCCACAGCTTGCATCACAGCCCACGACAAGTTCTTCGCCATAGTCTATAGTGAGTACCTCATCCTCAAGACCGTAACTGCGTTAGCAGAGACGTACCGGATCGTCGCAGTCTTTGATCGCACCCGAATTGGTTAAGAAAAGCAGACTCCGCCGCAGCACTCGTCGCAATCGCGGGTCTCCTGTGTTCTTCGGGGTTAGGTGCCAGGCACGTCGGAAGCCGACCGACAAGTCCCAGGCACCGTAAGCGACTGTTCTGTCGCAAGGAGGATGACGATGCCAGATGTCTCGGGAACCGTGTACCGTCACGGCAGTGACCGGAGGATCGAACACGCCTCGGTCAAGGCAACGAAAGAGAGTCGGGTTAGGTATACCACGACCGATGATGATGGCGACTTCAAGTTTGACGACCTTGAGACCGGCCGGTGGACCCTGACAGCCCTGCACGAGAAGAGCTTTCCGAGCAAGGCGAAAGCGCTCGACGTGATGGAGGACACAGAGGGGATCCGGATCTATCTCTTCCGGCTCCAGGGGAACGAGGACGAGAAGGTGGGCCGCACCCTGTTCACCTCCCTCCTGGTCGGCCTCGGTGCGTTGATCGCCCTGTACGTGGCGCTCCACCTGGTCGTCCCGCGGGAGGCCGCACCCCTCAGTACGACGTTGCCCATCTTGATCGCTCGTGCCGAGGAACAGGTGGCGAACGCAGAAACGCTGAGCGAGAGCGATGGGCTGCTGGCCACGGTCGGCGATATCAAAGCTAACCTGGCCCTCGCACTGGAACGAAACAACGATCTGGATGAGGCCACGAGGGAGGGTCTCACGCAGCTTGCGGACAAGCTCGAGGCTTCGGCAGAGGCCGATCGAAGGGACGAACTGCTGGCCCGCCTGGGCACGTTGGAGCGGCTGGTCGAGACCCCATCCGAGCGCCAGGTGGGCCCCTGGGATCAGGACCCCTGGCGCTTCCTGGAGGTGCTGTTCTGGGCCGTGGCCGGGATACTGGTCAATAAGATCATCGTCGTCGGCTGGTATCTGCGCAGCCAACGCTTCTACCGAGAGGGGCTGGTGATGCACGTCGCCCACCTGGTCAGCACGCCGGTGTTGGTCCTCGTCGCCGTCCTACTGCTGTCGCTGGCGACGCTCAATGTCACGTTGGCCGGCGGGAATGAGCTGAGCGTGGATCTCTCAGAGCCCACGGTTATGGTCGCCGTCTCGTTCTTGCTGGGCACGATTCCATGGCCGCTGTGGAATTTCATCGAGGATACGGCCGAGCGGTTTGCGGGGCGGCTGGGCTGAGGTTGGGAAGCAAGCAGCCGACGGCGGAGGGGAACGACAGCGGGGGATGGAAGCTGAGCAGAATCACGCACCAGTAAGTTCGAGGTCGTCCGGGCCAGCATCGGATCGATGATTGGCTCCCCGGCTATCTGACCACTCCCTAATGCCCTTTCACAGAACAGATCTTGACTTCACCTTTGCTCCCAGCCCACGTCCCCGGGGGCGGTTGGCCTCTGATACGGCTGGTAACCCGCGTCAGTCGCCACGAGGACGGGGCTCAGAGCGGTTGAGAAGTCGGGGTCAGATGTGTGAAAAGGCACTAAGGGACTCAGTAAGAGGAGGACCGGGATTCGGTCGGTGTTTCGGGTTCTGGTGACGGCAGCGCCCACGCTCGCGGGACTCGAGGGTGGGCGCATCCTGGGGCGGATCTGTCACGCTATCCAGGAGGTGGAGAGCTGGTGGGGCGCGTACTAGCCCCGCCTAACCATGCGTGGAGGTGAGAGACATGGCAAAGCAATGGACGCTGAGCGAGTTCATGAATCTGTACCAGGCGGGACGTTTCCTTTCGAAAGAGAACAAGAAGGAACTGGGACTGCTGATGCCGCTCGACGTGTACGTCCAGGACCCGCACGTGGCCAAGAGGAACGAGGGTCTGGCCCTGAGCGAGATCTGGGTCGAGCGGGAGCCGGAGCTGATGGACGGCCCGACCAGCGCGCGGATCGCCGTGGTCGACTACGACGCCGACACGAACAAGCTCAAAGATCCGGCTCGATGGGATCGGAAGAACGGACGCTTCTTCTTCGAACGGAACGGAGAAAAGGTGCCCATCACCAGGGAGCACAAGAACGTGCCCCAGTTCCATCAGGTCAACGTGTGGGCCATCATCCAGAGTGTCCTCGACATGTACGAGGCGACCTGGGTGCTGGGCCGATCCGCCCCGTGGGCCTTTGAGGGGAACCGCCTCACGGTCCTGCCCCACGCCGGCTACCTGGCCAACGCCTTCTACAGCCGGGGCAGCAAATCGCTCCAGTTCTACTACTTCGGTCCCGAGGATGAGCGGGTCTACACTTGCCTGTCGCACGACATCATCGCCCACGAGACCGGCCACGCCATCCTGGACGGCCTGCGCCCGCTCTATTTTGAGAGCAGCTCGGTGCAGACCGCGGCCTTCCACGAGTTTGTCGCCGACATGACCGCCATTATGATCTCCCTGCTCAACAACACCCTGCGCTGGAAGGCGGCCCAGGTGCCCGAGGGGGACCTCTCCAAAGACACCCTCATCGCCGCGCTGGCCGAGGAGTTCGGCCACTACGCCACGGGTCGTCCCCACCTGCGCAGCGCCACGAATGAGAAGACGATGGGCGAGGTCCAGGGTACCACCAGCCCCTATCCCTGGTCCGAGGTGATGACCGGCGCGATGTGGGACATCCTGAGCGGCATGTTCGCCAAGTACCGGACGAAGCCGAAGAAGCGTACGGGCGAGCCGCCGTCGGATAAGGAGGCGTTGCTGTGGGCGGTCAACCGCTTCCGCCGGGTCGCCTTCCAGCCCCTGGACTTCCTCCCTCCGGCGGACGTCCAGTTCAGCGACTACGCTCGCGCCGTGCTGCGCGCGGATGAGCTGGTCGACCCGGTCGACGAAGACGATTACCGGGGGCTCATGCGAGAGGTCTTTGACAAACGGGGCATCGACTATAGTGAGGACGAAGACCAGACAGAGAGACTCTACTTCTACGCCTACGACATCGATCGGGTCTCGCGTTCACGCACCGATGCCTACCACTTCCTCCACGAGAACCGACGCCAGCTCTGTATCCCGGCCGACCAGGATGTGTCGGTCGTCGACCTGTACCGCACGGACAAGACGATCATGGGCAGGGGCAGACTTCCGCGGGAGATTGTGCTCCAGTACGCCTGGCGAGAGGACGTCCCGCTCAAGGGGGCTGAGTTCGGCAAGCTTGACGGCGAGACGATGTCCATGGTCTGTGGAGGGACGCTGATCTTCGATGAACGCGGCAACGCCCTCCACTGGGTGCGGAAGCCCGGCAGCGGTGCTCAGAAGATCAGTGCCGGTCGCCGTCGCACATACTGCGGGCCGGAACGGAGAAGAGGGCTGGAGCGACGGAGGCAGTTGCGGGAATACGTGGCGAACCGCGTCGGAGGCGGCCTCGTCGGCCTGGTGGATCGCGATCGGCCGGAGGAGATCGACGTCCGCCCTCCGATGGTCGCCCATCGCGCAGAGGATGGCACCTTGCGCCTGCAGACGACACCGCACCTGCGCCACTGGACGGAGGACTGAGGAGGCCAAGATGGAAGACGAGCTGCTGGTTCGAGTCTATAGCGTCGGTTTTGGCGACTGCATCTACGTGCGCATCCCCGATGATGGGGAGGCCTTTCACGCGCTGATTGACTGCGGGACCTCGGCCCCGGCCGACAAACTGAAACCCGCACTGGATGACGTCCTCTCGATGCTCCCGCGAGATCAAGAGGGGAACGCGCGGCTGGATCTGTTGGTCGCAACGCATCCCCACGCCGATCACATCAAGGGCTTTGACCCCGAGTGGTTCGACGGCGTGAAGATCGGGCGCATCTGGCTGAGCGTGTTTATGAAGCCCGATCACCCCCAGGCGGCGAGGACGCTGGCGTTTCAGAACATGGCCCACGACGCCGCGCTGGCCCTTCTGGAGCGTCCAGGTCTCCAACTGGCGGACGGCGTACAGGCACTGTTGGAGAGGAGCATCTGGAATCCCGGCGCGCTGGAGGCCCTTCGGGAGGGCCTGGCCCGAGCCAGTGGGACGTATCCAGAATACCCCCTCTACGTCGCCCGCGACCTGGCCGACCGGCTGAACCCCAGTGAACGGGAGCAGCATCAGCTCACCTACGAGGAGAGCAGCACCTGCTTCCGCGGATTCCGGAATCCGGAGACCTGCTTGCGGGTGCTTTCGCCCGAATGGGACATCGACACGTACTACCTGGGCCAGGGGACGTTCGATAGCCACTCCCTCCTCGACCGCTACATGCTGCGGACCGAGGCCTACCAGGCGAGGCCGGAGACCCTTGATGACGTACCGCCTGACGCCGAGGAGGTCCCCGATAGTGGAAGCGGGACAGTGCCCCGGCCAGGCAACATCAGCGCAAGGGACTTCCGGCAGCTCCGCCGCCACCTCCTCTACTCGGCCCTGGCCTTCTCCCAGAAGGACGACCGACTGAAGAACAACGTCAGCGTCGTGCTACTGCTGGAATGGCGCGGTCGGCGGCTCCTCTTCACCGCCGATGCCGAATGGAAAGGGACGGGCGTCAAGGAGGACCAGCGCAACAGCACCTGGGACGTGATGCTACACCATCCGGACGTCGAGCAGCTTCTGCTTCAGCCTCTGGACTTGCTGAAGGTGGCCCACCACGGCAGCCACAACGGCACCCCCTTTCACAAGGGGGGCAAGGAGGAGATCCTGCCCCGGATGGTGTCGCCCGATCGGACGCACGTGGTCGTGTCGACCGTCTCCGGTGAGCACGGGGATAAGAACCCGGTGCCCTATCCGCCGCTGATGAAGGAGCTCGGTCAGCTGGCGGCCAACAGGCGGAGATACCCGAGCGACGGCGAGGAAGATCTACGCAATGTGCCTCAGCCGCAGCGGACCGACCTGGAGCCCGCCGTCGCTGGGAGGGAGGTGCAGTACGTAGATGTGACGCTAAGCTCGGGAGACGATTGACGGCTGGAGGGCAGTGAGGCGTGATCCATACCGACCTATGATCCCGACCAGATGGATGGTAGAGACTCCATCATACGTCAGGTTTGGCATGCTAGAATCCAGCATAGACAAAAGGAAGCTCACTGGCCACACCCAGGTTCAGAATCGCCAACGCCAGGGACAAGTAGCCCGCCCAGCGAACGCCGGCATAGCCGACGACAAAGGAAGCCCGAGGCAGCCGTCCGTCACGACCCAGGTGAACGACGGCCAGCAGTCCAATCAACCCCCAGGCCAGGGCCATCTCAACGACTGGCGCATTCGTCAGGCTGGCCCACGGCGCATAGATATCGGTCCCGCTGCCAAAGCGGACCATGTTCTGGATCAGAAGCATGGCATCGGGGACGGACCGCGCATAGAAGAAGATCCACGCGAAACTGACCAGAAGGACTGTCGTCACGATGCCCATACTCCTTCGCGCGGGCGTGTGTTCAAGACGCAGGGTCTTGAACACCCAATCGCTGGCCCCCTTGCTCAGGTTCTCCAGGACGATGTAGACGCCGTGTAGCACGCCCCAGAGCACAAACGTCCAGGCCGCCCCGTGCCAGAGCCCACTTACCAGGAAGACAACCAAGACGTTCAGGTCCCGGCGCCATGGAGGCACACGGTTGCCGCCCAACGGAATGTAAATGTAGTCGCGCAGCCAGCTGGAGAGCGAGACGTGCCAGCGCCGCCAGAAGTCCGAGACCGACGACGCCAGGTAGGGTTGCCGGAAGTTCTGGATGACCTCAAGATCGAACAGGCGGGCCACGCCAACGGCGATGTCCGAGTAGCCGGAGAAGTCAGCGTAGATGTGGGCGGCGCTGAAGAACGTCGCGATCACGATCGTCCAGCCCGCATGGCCACCCGGTTGAGCGTAGACCTCGTTCACGTAGATGGCCAGGCGGTCGGCGACGACGACCTTCTTGAACATCCCCCACAGCACAAGCCTCAGCCCGCTGAAGAGAGATGGTGCGTCCAACGCATGGGGCTGTCGAAACTGAGGGATGAGATGTTCAGCACGTTCGATCGGGCCAGAGACCAGCCGGGGGAAGAAGGCCATGTAGAGTGCAAAGAGCCCCAGGTGCATCTCCGGCTCGATCTTGTCGCGATAGACGTCGATCAGGTAGCCGATCGACTGGAGGCTGTAGAACGAGATACCCACCGGCAGCAAGAGGCTGGGCACGTTCACCCAACCGGCAAGGCCCACATAGCCGAGAAGCGTGCGGAGGGTCTCAGCGGCAAAGCCCAAGTACTTGAAGGTATGGAGCAAGCCCACACTGATCAAGATGCCAACCACAAGCTGGCGTTTGCGCCTCTTTGGATCGGCCGTGCTCCCCATCAACCGAGCCGAAGCATAGGACGTCAACGTAGACAACGCAAGCCAGATCACAAACTCAGGCGCCCACGTCGCGCAGAACACGTAGCTGACGATCAGCAGCAGCACCCACCGGAAGCGCTGGGGGATCAGCCAGTAGCCTCCCAAAACGAGGGTTAGGAAGGCCAAGAAAGGAAGAGAATCAAAGGACATAGGCTTCCACCTCGTTCATCGTATCACTCCGACGGGGGGCAATTGGAGGGGAGCGCAGCTCCCTGAGCGGCGTCCGCCATCCAGGCTAGCGCGTCACGGTAGCTGCGCCAGCGGATATCGGCGTGGCTTGCAGCCTCGTACTCGAGCAAGGTCACCGAGTTCCCGAGGGCGCACAGCTGATCCACGAAAGCCCGTTGACTGGGCGGTGTGATCACGGTGTCGGCCGTGCCCTGCAGGATCAGGACCGATATGTCGGTGCCGCCACCCAGTCCGGCGGTGTTCGCATCGAGCCGCTCGGCGAACTCAGGATAGACTTCGGCCAGCCGCCCGTCGTACAGCACCTCGCGGAACTCGGGATCGTACATGCGCCGCGCGCTATGCGAATAGTAGGAGAAGATCTGATCCACACAAATGGACAGCACGTCATCCTCGAAGTCCGACACCCAACGCGGCAGATAGACCTCGGCTGGGTCGATAATATCCTCGCCATAGACCTCGCGATAGGCGTAGACGAGGTAGGGGCCAAATATCGGATCCTCCTGCAACAAGAGGCCGGGATCCGTCACCGGGCCGAAGCCGATCACGCCCTTGATGGGAAGCTCAGGCGCGTAGCGCTGAGCGTAGTCCTTGGCCGCGTGGATGGCGTGCCCGCCGCTGGAGTAGCCCATCATAAAGGCCGCCTGAGCCGGTTCGGCCTCCGTATCCAGGGTCTGATCGCCGTCCCAGAAGCGGTAGACAGCGCGGACCGCATCCAGGAGCGTATGCGCCTGCACTTCAGCCACGAAGTAGTGGTGAATACGCTCCGGATCTTCAAAGTGCAACCAGTTCGGGAAGACGACGATATGCCCTTGCGCGGCATAGGCGAGCGAATGGTTATGATATCCCCCCCAACTGCGTCCCGTCGTCCGCTCGTCGAGGGGCGCGCAGCCGTTCCCTATGCCGGTCGTGCCGGCGGCGTGGCCCAGGACGGGGAAAGCTTCCTCAGACTCGACGTAGGGGACGTACAGGTCCGCCTGTGTCTCAACGATCTCGCTGGACGCATCCACGGTCTCGAACGTGATCCGGATCAAATCCACAGGATAGGGTCCTGAAGGCGTGTACCGGTCGATGTAACGGACGGCCGTCACCTCGCCGCCAGTCACCTGCGGCGTCGGCGTTGGCGTCACCGTTTCCGCCGTCGCTGGCGTTGCTAATGGCGTTGCCGTCGAAACGGCTTCTGCACGCGTGGGAGGCGGCGTGGCGGTGACGGTAACTCGCGTTGGCACCGCTGTCGGCGTTGACGTCACCTCTGCTGGGCCAGACACCGACGGCTCTTCCTCTCCCTGCACCGCCGACGCAACCTGCTCAGCGACGTACTCTTTGCCTGTCTCGGTCAAGTGCTCCAGGTCCGTGAAATCGTAAGCCGGCAGGTCGAAAGCCATGTTGAGCAGCATCACGTTGTCCCGTGAGGCAGCATCAAGTCTGGACTCTACCACCTGGATGTTCTCGCTCAACCGCTCAGTGAATCTGCTCTCAAGGAAGCGCTCGCCCTGCTCCACGTTGACGGGGGAGATGTAGAAGATCACGTTGACGCCGCGCCGCGCACCTAGCTCCGCCACGTCGACCATCGCATCTAGCTTACGGTGATCGGGCTCAAGACTGAGCATGTAGTGGTAGGTGAGCACCGCCTGCGCTGTCTCCTCATCCTCCAGGGCGACCTCACGGTAGGCGTTCTCGGCTTCCTCCTGCAGGATCTCGTCATCCGCCAGGGTCTCGAAATCCCTGACTTGCCCAACGCGCTCGTCGCCGTCATAGACTGGCGCGTCTAGAAAGGCCTCCTGGCTGATCGGTGGCTGGAAGAAGCCAAATGCCTCCAACGGCCTGAGGAGGAGCCTGGCCCAGGGGTGCCCCAGGGCCAGAATCCTCCTCTCCTTCGTGAACTGGTAAGCCGGACGTTTGTCCCATGCCGGGGAGAAGGAACGGAGGTTAATCGGAAGCACCAGCGTCTGCGGCGAAGCGCCGTGTCGATCCATATGGGCAGCGTAGTCGTGGAACACCCCAAGACCGTAGGCCGGATGGGCCACCTGCCCGACTTGCCGGTTGGGCAATAGCTCCTGGAGGATCTCTCCGGTGGTCACCTCTCCCAAAGGCAACAAGAGCGTGCTGTCGCCGAGATAGAGCACCTCGACGCCCTGCGAGAGAAGGCGGTCAAACTTCTCGATCTCAGCCGGGAGCGACGGGGGGAAGAGCGCCGATACCCCGCTGTGGATCGCGACCAGCAGGACGAGGAAAACCAAACCCTTGAGTGGGGGCCGCGTCTTCATGGCTGAATCAGAAACCCACAGTCCGATGGTGGCGCGTTACCGGCCAGTACGGCGTCCATCCAGGCAAGGCTGTCCCTATGGCTATGCTGGCGGATCGTGAAGTGATTCACGCCGGGATACACAAGGTACGTCACGCTCTTGTTCTCCTCGCACAGACGGTGGACGAAGGGTTCCACCGTGCGCAATCGCACGATCGGGTCGGCATCACCGTGTAGGATGATCGCAGGCGTCGAGGGGTTCACCTCGCGCCCAGCGTGGTTGAGGTCCAGCATCGCCTTGAACGCGGGGAACTCCGCCGCCATCCGATCGTTCTGCAGAGCGTCTCTAAACCGTGGCGTGTACATCGACTCGTGCGTATTCGGGTAGTAGCCGAGGGCAGTGTCAATGCACATCCTCACGTCGCGCTCAAAGGTGGCCATCCAGTGCTCCTGGAAGAGATCCTGAGGGTTGACGATCTGTTCGCCGTAGTAGGCGCGATAGGCATGCACGATGTAGGGGGCGTAGAGAGGGCTATCGCACATCAACCCCTCCACATCGGGCGCGATGGCGTGGCCGACAACGCCCACGATGTTCAACTCCGGCGCGTAGCGGGGAGCCATCGCGTCGCCCGCGAAAGCGCCGTGGCCGCCCTGCGAGTATCCTCCAAAGAAGACCTCGTCCGCCGGCCGAGCCAGGACATCCTCTGACGGCGGATCAGCGAAGAAGTCGTAGATCGCTCGGGTGAGGTCGAGCATCACATACCCTTCCAGCTCGGCGACGAAGTAAGGGTGCGTCCGATTCGGATCGTCGAAGCCCTGCCAGTTGGCGATCGCCGTGATGTACCCCTGTGTTGCGTAAGCTGAGAGGTGGGCCCGGTAGTTGCCCCATTTCCGACCGGCCGGATACTCCTTCAGCGTCGCGCACTCGTTGGCGATGCCGGTCGTGCCCGAGCCGTAGACGAAGAGCGGAAACACCGTCTCGGTCGCCACCCTGGGAAAACGCACCTCAGCCTGGACAAGCACCTCTGCGCCCGCGTGATCGCGCGTCCGGAACTGGATGCGGTACACATCGACGGGATACCGGGAGGTCGGGCACACCTGGTCCGGCAGGTAGGGGCTCAGAACAGTGTCTATCTCATCGAGTGAGAGCGACTCATGCTTGGCGACCGAGCCCTCCACGACAGCGCCCGGATGAGTCGGCGGCAGCGGGGTCGCCGTCGGCAGTGGCGTCGCCGTCGGCAGCGGCGTCGAGGTCGGCAGCGGCGTCGAGGTCGGCAGCGGCGTCGAGGTCGGCAGCGGCGTCGAGG
>CAZEQC010000056.1:0-22000 GCA_964514285.1 uncultured Anaerolineales bacterium
GCTTCGGCTTGCGCTGCAGAAGCATAATGAGGGTGATGAGGCGGGTGGCTGTGGTCGACATGGTCTCTCCTGGTTCTGGCTGCAGTGGCGGGGTGTTGGCGGGTGTGGGTTTGCTCAGTTGTTGATCTCTCACATTCTACATCGGCTGAAGAGGCTTGTCCAACGGGTTTTCTGGACTTCTGGTCTGGCGACCCGTATGCCTGGCAGATGGGAGGCCACGTGAAGCGGTGCGTAGGGCTCAATGGCAGCGCATCTAGGAGCTGTTCGTGGGCGGTCAGCGGCTGGCGCCGGACGCGGTGTATCGAACGGCCTTCGTCACCACGCAGGGTGTGCCGGAGCGGCGCGGCACGGTGGTGGCGGTCTGAGGGGGCAGAGAGGTGCATCCTTCGACAAGCTCAGGATGCTTGCTTCCAAGGCGTGGTGCCGATGCTTGCTTCCAAGGCGTGGTGCCGATGCTTGCTTTCGAGACGTGGCGCCGATGCTTGCTTTCGAGACGTGGTTCGGGGTGCTTACTTCCGGGGTGTGGCTACCTACTCTCCGTAGGCAATCCAGCAATGACGGTTCGACCCGAAGAGGTCCCCGTGAGCGCGGTTCGCTGCTTTGCAGCCTGTCCTGCAGACACCTAGCCATTGGCATTCCCGACACGGGCCCTCAATGTCAGAGACCTTCAGACTGCGGAAGTAGTTGAGGAATCTGGCGTTAGACCAGATCCAGCTGAATGGCTTGTCTTTGACGCTTTCGGCCTCGACGCCCGAGAAGTAGGAACAGGGCAGGACCTCCCCTGTGGCTCCGATGGTGCAGTAGGTCGTCGCGCCATCGCATCCCACTCGTGTGTTGGGATCTACCCACCCCTCGGGAGCGGCGCTGAAGGTGTGTTCGAACTCCATCGGCTTGACGTCGATAGCACCCTGTTCTCTTCTGGTCATAACATACCGAGTCAGCTCCCTCATCTCCAGAGGGGCGAGCTCCAACTCACGGTGCTGCTTTGCCCTCCCACTGGGGATGAAAGGGATCAGACGGAAGCTCTCGGCCTCCAGCCTGATCGCGGTGTCCAGGATATCTGGGATCTCGTCCACGTTGGCTTGTGTGGCCACCGTGGCAATGGTTACCGGAACGCCGGCGCGCTTCAGGCAGGTGACGCCGTGCACTGCCCTCTGATAGGCTTTCTGCACGCCGGCGAAGCGGTCATGGGTCTGGGGCGATGAGCCATAGAGCGTGATTTGAGCGTCGAAGTCCAGGTCCTTCAGGTGGCGTGCCACGCTATCATCGATCAACGTGCCGTTCGTCGCCAGCTGGGTGGCAATCCCCAGTCTGGAGACGTGCTCGGCGATGTCGAAGAAGTCCTTTCGCAGCAGCGGTTCACCGCCGCTGAAGGATATGGCCCGCAGCCCCAGACGGGCTAACTCATCAGCGAGCCGTCGACATTCCTCGGTCGTCAGCTCCTGGGGGTCCCTCTGACCGGCCGAGACGACACAGTGGGCGCATCGGAGGTTGCACGCCCAGGTGAGCTCCCAGAAGGCTGATTGGGGAGGAGGGGTTGGCATCCAAGCCATCCGCTCCCTCCTCCACCAGATCATCCCTGCTTCTGTCATAGGATCGAGGATGGCGTGGATATCCTCCTGGCAGGCTTGTGGGCTGATACCATACTGATCGCTGATCAGCCGGACGATCTCATCAAAGGTGTTGTAACCATCGCACAGTTGAAGAAGATACTGCCCGTGATCATTCAGCCAGTACGTTTCCTGGTCCACGGTATTGTGAACCCGCCATCTGTTGTCCTCCTGCTCGACCTTCAGCGGGAAGTAGGGTACCGCCCGTCCATCCTCGATCATGTGAGCTCCTCGCTACGCTCTCTCTACCTCTGGCCGGAAGGCCCCCTCCGGCGGAGCATCGGCGGACGATGTCGGCTGATGGCCTTGAGAGGGGTTCCCGCCGTATTCGTAGTACCCGGGCTGGTACGCAGAAGCTCCACCATAGGGATAGCCATAGGCGTAGTCATAGGCGGCATACGAGGCAGCCTGTGGGACCTGGGCATAGCCGTAGGCGGCGTAGCCTGGCTGATAGCCATACGCCCCAGTGGGGGGGTAGGCGGGGTATCCAGCCCCGTAGTAGCCGTAGCCATAGGGGGGATACCCGGCGGCCTGCGCACCCGGTGCATAGCCGTAATAGTAGGGCTGTCTGGCCTGCGCGCCTCGCCACCCACGACTGGCATACTCTCCGTACGGAGAAGCGTAGGCTGGGCGTCTTGACCAGCCTGGTCGCACGGGGGTTGGTCTAGGCCTTCGCGGGATAGGGCCCTGTATAGGCCCTGGCGGGCACTGGACCTCGATGGGTGCCGGTGGACACTGGATCTCGATGGGTGCCGGTGGACACTGAAGCACGTGTGGTGCCGGTGGGCACTGGAGAATGAATGGCGCTGGCGGGCACCGGACCTCGATTGGCGCCGGTGGGCAGCGGTGCACGATCGGCGCTGGTGGGCACAGGAACTCGATTGGTGCCGGCGGGCAGCGGTACATGATCGGCGCCACTGGACAGGGGATGGGCGTGAGCGATGGCCACAGCTGGTTGATCGCAGCCTTCAGATTGGGCCGGGGCCCGATCTGCTGGGTGGCGGGCCCGTAGTCGCCATCCTGCTGGGGGGTGCCGTTGTTCACCAGGACTTGACGCACCTGGGCCGGCGTTAGAACCGTGCCGTCCTTCTGCTGGGATATGCCCTCCAGGATCAAGACGGCCCCAACGACCTGGGGAGACGCTGCAGAGGTGTTCTGGAAGTCGTCGTTGTACCTGCGGTTGGGGCCACAGTCGAACAGGGCCCCATCCCCCGTGGTGCAGACCTCACGTGCTTGTCCTTGCACATCCAGGCGGCTGCCGTAGTTGGAATACATCCATCGCGAGCGGTCGGGTCCGAGATTGCCACTGGGGGGGCAGCCGGCACCGACCATGATGGCGCCCGAGTCGCGGACGTTGCGGCGGAGAATGTGTTCTCCTCCACCGGAGGTAGCTGGCCTGCTGTAGCTGTCCAGATCGGTCGCGCCGTTGCCCGCTGCTTCCACGACGACCACGCCGGCGGCCACGGCGGCTTGAATGGCGACGTAGTTGGCCTCGACGATCTCGACGGGCTTGAAGTCGGTCTGCAGCTCGATCAATATGACGTCCCCAGGTCCCAGGACACTGGCAGCGTGATTGATGCAGTCGGCCACGCTCTTCGTGGTGATCGAACAGAGCACGCCCACAGTGGCCTGTGGCGCGATACCGCGTACGCCCCGGCCGTTGTGGGCGCCGATCACCTCGCCCAGCACGTTGGTGCCGTGATCGCTGTCGTTGTTCGTGCCAAAGACCGCCGCGCCGGCGGCCGACGTCAGATCCTCATGGCTGAGAAGCCAGCCGAACTCGATGTCGGCGAACTTCGTGTTCTGTCCCATCCCCCCCGATTGGGTCCATGCATAGAGGACGTCCATGCCGGTGGGCGCGGGCTGGAGATAATCCTGGTCCGTCGAGAAATCGGGGGTTGGCGCGGAGCAGCCTGCGACCATTGGAGCTGGCGGGCGGAGCGTGGGCCTGGGGCGCCAGGTTGCCGGGGCTCTCATGCCCTCGGCGACCGGCGATGGAGCCGTCATCTCTTCGGTCATTTTCGACGGAATCCTTGTGGCTTCGGTGTACTCGGGCTCGACGTAGGCCATCTCCACGCCGGGTAGAGCTCTCAGTTCCTCGGCTAGAGCGGCAGCGTCCTCACCCTCGGGGAGGTCCAAACGGTAGAACAGGTTGAAGTCGGGCACTGAGACATCGGCCTCGGCGGCGGCCTCCCGATCGGCGTCCAAAGCCTCTTTGGACCGGCTGAAGAGCCGGTTGACCGCTACGTTGGGGTAGTTCTCCAGTACCTTCTCTACGCCTTCGTCCTCGTCGGCTGCGCTGGTGCTCAAGGCGTCATTCTCGAGACTGACCTCCATACCTTCCTTGAACTTGACCACAACCATACGTCCGTATGGGAGAGGTCTTTCTTCAGTTGCTTCGTTGGCAGACATGGTTACGCTCCTTTCCTCTGCGACACTCTGTTGACTCACGGGGACTGACCGGAACCGATGTGCACGTGATCCTCTTTTCGTTTCACCTCCTTCTGTCTCATCCTTTGCCCTTGACGCCTAGTCCATCCACCCGGCTGCCGCGGATTCAGATGACATTGTCATGCTTGTCCAAGGTGTCACCCAACACAAAGACCGACCACCCATCATCGTTGTTCCCAAGTCAGGGGGCCGATCTTTGATTGCCCGTGCTTGCCTCCTTACGAACGAACGTTGGGACAGAGGCCGTGATGAACGATGTATTAGCTTCCCGCAACGCCGGACATGGTCCGCAGTGTGCTACGTTGACGATGAGGACGTGATAGGATGTGTAGAACGTCAGCTGCATCATATCATGCTTTCCTTGCTTTGTCAAGCCTTCATGCAGTTTTACTCATCAAGTCATCTCTTTTTGTTCTCAAGATGACTGGGGGTGACTGGCACGTTGGTCGGGCCCTTGGCGGACGGAATCTGGCGCACGCGACCTGGTTCTGATACTCGACTATCCTGGCGCGGGGGCTGATCCGCCGGGCCCATTCGAGAACCGTAAGGTCGTCGGTTTGACAAGCCTGCACCCCTGTGATAGGCTTAAACGTCGCTGGTTCTATCAGTTGTGGGCTGCGGGGGGGCGGAGGATCAAGCGCTTGATCCTCCGTCGCCGGCGTATATGCTGACGAGGGTTTGGAGTGAGGGATGATGCCAAAGAAGACGGAGACGACGACGGCTGGCGCGGCACGGATGCTGGAGGGCCTTCTGCAGCCGTGGCACGAGGCGGTGGGGAACCCGGTCGAGGCTCAACGGGCGGCGTTGGCGCGCCTGTTGGCGGGGTACGCTGAGACGACGTATGGCGCGGAGCATGGGGCCTCGGAGGTCGAGAGCATCGAGGCCTACCGCCGGGCCTTTCCCGTCATGACGTACGAGGATTATGAACCGCTCATCAAGCGGGTCATGGCCGGGGAGACTCGCCTGCTGCTCAACGAGGATCCTGTGGGTTGGGCCATCACTCGGGGCACGACGGGGGAGCAGAAGTTCATCCCGATGACGCCGACGGATCTGATGATGCGGGCCAGCGCCGGGCGGGCGATGATGAACTATGTGGCCAGCAGTGGGCGCTACGAGCTCTTTGAGGGCGTCAATCTGAACCTGAACTTCCCCTCGCAGGTGGGGACGGTGCGGATGGGGGATCGCGAGGTAGACTACGGCTACAGCTCTGGGATCTACGTCAAGCACGTCTCCGCCTACACCCCGATTCGATCGGCCCCCCCGCAGGAGGCGATCGACGCCCTGGGGGGCGGGAAGACGATCCGGGATTGGGAGGCACGCTTCGAGCTGGCTTATCAGAGCTGCAAGGATCAGAACGTGACGTTGGTGGGCGGCGTGGCGCCGACGGCGATCCGCTTCGCGCGCTACCTCCACCGCGCGCACGGCGTCTACCCCAGGGACCTCTGGGAGCCGGAGATCGTCACCCTGGGCAGCGTGCCCGGGATCAACACGCGCTACCGACCGGCGCTGCAGGCGCTCTATGGCCCAGTCGTCATCCGTGAGATCTACGGCACGACCGAGGGTATGTTTGGGCAGCAGAGGGACGAGCGGCGGGCCTGGGTGCCGAACTACGACCTCTTCCTCTTCGAGGTCGAGGTGGGCCCCCCGTCGGAGCTAAGGGACGCGCTGGGGGCCGGCGCCAAGATCAAGATGCTCCACGAGATGGAGCCAGGCGAGATGGGCAGCCTGGTGGTCTCAACCCCGGTCCTGCCGCGTTATAAGATTG
This sequence comes from uncultured Anaerolineales bacterium, assembly GCA_964514285.1. Lineage (GTDB taxonomy): Bacteria > Chloroflexota > Anaerolineae > B4-G1 > B4-G1 > SKLM01. Next base: position 5,827 of record CAZEQC010000056.1, read on the forward strand.
GCGACTTGATCGTGGCCTTCCGCCCGCCCTTCTTCCGCTGCATCGGTCGCGATCGCTGGTGGACGCCGCTACACTACGTCTGGCACGAGTTCACGACCCTCAACCTGGGACGGCTCTGAGCGGGCGCTGCAAGGCCAAGGCCGTCATTCCCTACCGAGCAAGCCGCGCAGGAGGAGCCCCACACCAATGGCGATCAGGATCAGGGGCCAGGCGATGGACGCGCCGACGAGGTTGCCCAGGCCCAGACCGACCAGGACGGCGCCCCAGATGAGGCTGCCGCCAATGGGGCGGCGATAGGCAGGCACAAGGAGCCGCAGGGCGGCGCCCAGCAGCACGATCAACCCCGCGCCGGTGAGGATCAGACCCCAGGCGTCAAACTGCTCCCAGCTCACGAAAAGGTCGAGATTGTCCGCCAGGAGCACCAGCCCGGCCCAGACGAGGATGATGGCCCAGACGGCCCCGCTGACGGGATCCTGGCGCCATTTCTCCTCCCAGGTCATATCTTCCTTTTCGTGCTTACCCCGTTCTTTCTCCGCTTTCTCCTCTTCCTTGCCGTAGTACTGACGATCAGACATGGTTGCCTCCTATGATGGTTGATGATGCTTAGAGCAGCAGCCAACCAGCTCTCATGCGCTCTCCCTACTTCAGTCTCAGTGGGTCCACTATCGCTCACATGCTCTGGAGCGAGCCACTTGGGTCTGATGAGTCTCGGAACCGGCTCTCCGACTCGGGGTCGGACGGGGTGTCCTCCCGAAGTTGCTGACTATGACATTGTACTACGTCGTTCTCGGCACGGCAAATCGTGGGGAGTGTGCCCTGGAGCGTGCGGGTTCTGGCGATCCCTTTTGAGCGGGTGAAGGGGGAGAGGCTTCTGCCGGGATGGGCTAAGGGGAGGGGAGGATGTCTTGCAGGGCACGGGTGGCGGTGATCCACTCGTCGACGGAGAGAGTCTGGGCGCGTCGGCGGTGATCGAGGCCGGTTTCGTCCAAACGAGCGGCCGCCTCGTGCTTGGAGAGCGGCTCGCCGATGCCGGCGCTGATGGCGTTGTGGAGCTGCTTCCGGCGTTGAGAGAAGCCAGCTCGCACGACCCGGAAGAAGGTTGCGATCTCCTCGTCGGGCAGCGGCGGGGAAGGACGGACCTGCAGCCGCACCACCGCGGAGTCGACGGACGGCGCCGGGTAGAAGCTGCCGGGCTTGATGCGAAAGAGCAGCTCGGGCTCCGCGTAGAACTGCACGCTCACCGCAAGCAGACTCATATCCCCCGGCTCGGCGACGATCCTTTTCGCCACCTCATGCTGGACGGTGATGACCATCAGACTCGGCCTGCGGTCCGCCTCCATCAGATGCCGGAGGATGGCCGAGGTGATGTAGTAGGGCAGGTTGCCGACCACCTTGTAGTGGACGTGAGAGGCTCCAAGCTCCTGGCGGGCCTCATCGATCAAGGGGGCGGGACGGAGCTTCAGGACATCTCCCTGGATCAGCGTGACGTTGTCCAGGTCAGAGAGCTGGCTCTCCAGGATCGGTATCAACGCCTGATCGAGCTCGAGCGCCAGGACGTGGCCCGCCTCCCGGGCCAGGTGTTGGGTCAAGGCCCCCGTCCCCGCGCCGATCTCCAGCACGACGTCGGAGGGTGAAGGCTCGGCGGCGGTGGCGATTCTCCCGAGGATCGTCTGATCGACGAGGAAGCTCTGTCCCAGACCTTTGTCTGGGCGTACGTTCCATCGGCGAAGCAGGCTACGCACGTTCATGGCTCTATCAAGGCAAGGTGTAGTCGATCTGGCTGGCGGGGGGGACCGGCGTCAGCAGATAGACGTCGACCCAACGGTACCAGAGCTGGAGATTGTTGTCGTCGTAGCCGAGGTCGATGCGCTTGCCCTTGATGGCGCCGCCCGTGTCCCCGGCGAGACCGATGCCATAGCCCGGGACGTAGACCTTGCTGCCCAGGTTGATCATCTGGGGGTCGACGGCGACGATGCCCCCGCGCATCGCTAAGCCCGTGGCCGTCCGTCCATAATGGGAGTTGGACGGCGAGACCCCGGAGGTGGAGGCGGAGTAGGAGGTCGCCAGCATGCGGATCTTGCGCCAATAGTCGACCTGGCCCGAGGAGGTATTCAGGGTACGAACGACGATCTTCGTCCCGTAGCCTCTGACGTGGGTGGTGGGCGGGACGGCGACGTACTCGTTCTCCAGAGTGCGTGATATCTCCTGACCGTTCTCATAGCGAATGAGGAAGCGCCGCTCTCGAACCCCTGGCGATCCTTCCTGGAGCAGCTTCTGGTGGTCGATCTCCAACGTCGGATCGGGCCGCCACACGGACTCATAGGGGATGGGCTCCTGTTCGATCACGAAGCGCTCGCTGACCCGGATCACGCGGATGGTGGCTTCGTACCCCAACGGGGTGTCGCGAGAGGGTCTCGTATAGTCCAGCCCCGTGAGTACGATGCCCAGGTCGGCGAGAACGTCTCCGACTCGTTCTTTGTGGGTGCGTGTGCGGACCGAGCGGCCATCGACCTGAACGGTGACCGCTTTCGAGCGCTCCAGCGTGATCTCCATATTGGGTGATATGCGGGTGCTCAACCTGGGGCGCACGTGATCGGCGAGATAGAGGGTCAGACCGGCCTGGTGGAGGGCCTCGCCGACGGTAGGGGCGGTGGTGTGGAAGGTCATAGTCTGATCGCCGTCGTGCACGGTAAGGGGCACGGCGCGTCGGATGGCGACCTCCGGCGGCTCTCCGCTCGACGCGCTGGCGTGCAGGTCGCCCTCGATGCTGAGGTCGTCGTGGGGGCCCAGCGTCACCTGGGCCTCCCTTAGTATCTCGTTGACCGAGGTGGCGCGGGTCTGTAGCGTGGTGCTCTGGCCGTCGACGGAGACCCGCACGGGACGAGCTCGCTCGATCCGGATCGTCATACCGGGCATGAGCGACGTATTAGGGCGGGGGAAGATGGTGTCCTCGGGATCGAGTTCGATACCGATGTCTGCGATCAGGCCGGCGACGGTCTCTTGATGGGTGCGTAACTGGCGAGGGGTATCGTCGACGATCAGTGTGACCGGCGTCAGGGTGGTGCGGTAGCCCGCTGCCAACGTTCCGGTGGTCAGCAGCAGCCCAACGATGATCTTCAGGGCTGTCAGTAGCAACGAGCCTTGGCGTGGGGCTGTGCGTGCTATTTCCATAGGATAAAGGACAAAAGGCCGTGCACCCTTCGTCGAATCGGGGCCCCCGGCTTACCGTGGGCCTTTAGCTCCGGCCAGGCACCCCTGCGGCGCCCAGGAGATAACTCCTTACCGCTGCTTCCTCCCGGACCTGACGGGGTTCAGAGGCTCCTGCCGCGCAGGACCCAGCCCTCAACGCCTCTGGACCGCGGCAGTCCCGAAAGTCTCGACCCTCGGAAGGGAATTCGATCCCGCTATGGCGGTTTGCGGGTACAAGGCACCGCCAGTTCCCCATCTAGCACGGCCGATGATCATGCTACCGTATAGGCGTTGAAATGTCAACTGAACCGCTGCTGGTGAGCCGGTTTTCTCACCGCAGAGGCGCGGAGGGCGCAGAGTTTGGGGCTATTACCTTCCTGTCTCTGCGCTCTCTGCGTCTCTGCGGTGAGATGTGGGTAATCACCAGAACCGCTGGCCCGGTTGCCTCTCAAGATGAGACAGGTATAATGGCGACGGTTCACTATGAATGGAAGGAGCTCTTGGACGGTGTCGGGAAGGGAAGGGCGGGCAAGGCAGTTGTGTGTCACGGTGACACATATTCGAACCGGCCCGGGCGTTGGCCCTGGAGATGACCGCTGCTTTCAGTTGGAGCCTGCCGGGTGGATAGCGTGAACGTGGTGATGGTCGGGCCGTTCGGCATGCGGCCTCGGGGGACGATGCGCGTGCGGGCGCTGCCGATGGCGAGGGCGCTGGCGGCGCGGGGGCACGAGGTGTCGATGCTTCTGCCGCCGTGGCAGAACCCAGAGGCTGCCGGGGAGCGCTGGGAGGAGCATGGGGTGCGGGTGGAGAACATCCCCCTGCCGCTGGCTATCCCGGGCCTCTTTCACGGAGCCACGGCGCTGCGCCTGGTGCGCAAGGCGCTGGCGGCGCGACCCGACACGGTGCACCTCTTCAAGCCGAAGGCCTACAGCGGCCTGGTCCATTGGCTTCTGGCCCGCCTGCCGCGCGGTCGTCGGCCCCGCCTGGTGGTGGACGCGGATGACTGGGAGGGCCCGGGGGGATGGAACGCGTTGGGCGACTACACGGCGCTGGAGCGACGTTTCTTCACCTGGCAGGAGCATTGGGGCCTGAGCCACGCAGATGCCGTCACCGTCGCGAGCCGGACGCTGGAGAGCCTGGTGTGGGCCAAGGGGGTCCCGCCAGAACGAGTCTTCTATGTGCCCAACGGGGTGACCCGGGTGGAGGAGGTGCAGCGCCAGGAGGGAGAAGAAGGTGCTCCCACGCTGCTGCTCTACACGCGGTTCTTTGAGTTTCCCGTCACCCGTGTGATTGACGTCTTCCAGCGGGTCCGAGAGCGGGTGCCCGGGACACAGTTGATGGTGGTGGGGAAAGGGCTCTTCGGCGAGGAGGAGGAGCTGTTCCGCCTATCGGCCGCAGCAGGCCTGGACGTGGCCCATGCGGTGGGCGCCAGGGATGGAGAACCGAAGGAGCCGCGGGACAGGTCTGAGGACGCGGCCGTCAGATACGTGGGCTGGGTCGCCGCGGACCGGCTGCCGTCTATCTTCGCCCGGGCCGATGTCGCCATCTATCCCTTTAACGATACGTTGGTCAACCGGGCCAAGTGCGCGGTGAAACTGGGGGATCTGCTGGCGGCTGGCGTACCCGTGGTGGCCGAGGCGGTGGGACAGAACCAGGCCTACATCCGAGACGGCGAGACGGGTTTCTTGGTGGCGCCGGGGGACGTCGAGGCGTTCGCCGACGCCATTGCTCGGCTCCTGGAGAACCCCACGCTGCGGTGGCGGGTGGGGCGAGCAGCTGCCCGAGACGTCGAGGAGCGGTTCAGCTGGAGGCGGCTGGTGGAGTCCGTCGAGCGGGCCTATGGGGCCGGCGTATGAACGGGTCGACGGCGTTATCGAAGCTCATCAGGCGCTGGCTTCCTCCTCTGGTCTGGATGGGCGTTATCTTCTTCTTCTCTGCCCAGCCGACGGTGCCGTCGGTTCCGGGTCGGTGGGATCTTCTGTTCAAGAAGACGATGCACATGCTGGCCTACGGCATCCTGACGTGGCTCTACCTGAGGGCCCTGCGCGGCGACGAGCCGTGGGAGAGCGGATCCGGCGACGCCGCGCCGCGGGCTGTGAGCGCCGGCCTGGCCCTGCTATACGCGCTGAGCGACGAGTACCATCAGACGTTCGTGCCGGGCCGCAACGGGAGCCTGATTGACGTGGCGATCGATGCGCTGGGCGTGGGGGGCGCTATGCTGCTGGACTGGTGGCTTCGGTCGGAGCGGCGTCAGGGGGCTGAGGAGACCGCTGGATGACGATCTCACCGAACAGGGCACTCTGCCGGACGGCGACGCGGTCCTGCTTGATCAGCTCCAACACGGCCAGCAGCGTCACGATGATCTCTACGCGGGTGGCAGCCCGGGAGAGGAGCGATCGGAAGACGATCTGGCGCGTTTGAGCCAGCTCCAGCTCGATGTGTTCGATCTGTTCCTCGACGGTCACCGTGATGGGGGAGACGACATCGTCCACCGGAGGCCCCGGTGCCAGATCCAGGGCCTCCTGAGCCAACGAGAGTAGATCTTGAAGGGAGACCTCGCTCAGATCGGGTTCGGGGGCGCGTCTTGGCGAGGGAGCGAGGCGGATGTAGGTGTGGAGGCCGCTCTCCTCTCTGGCGTGCAGCAGGTCCGCGATCTCCTTGAAGCGCCGGTAGATCTGGAGGCGGCGCACCAGATCGTCGCCGACGTCTTGGGCGTCCTCCTCGGGGCTTGGCTTCGAGGGGCTGGGGAGAAGGGCCGCCGATTTGATCAGGACCAGCTTGGCCGCCACCACCAGGAAGTCTGCCAGATCCCTGGCCTGGCTCTGTTCCAGCTCGGCCAGACGCTCCAGATACTGATCGGTGACCTGAGCTAGGGCGACGGTGGTCACGTCGAGCTCTTCGCGCTCGATGAGGCGGAGCAGCAGGTCTAGCGGGCCTTCGAAAGTAGGAAGTTGGATTGGATAGAGTTGCATACCTGTGGCAGACATTATAACACAAATGGGTTGCAATCAAAGACTTTCCTTGCTTATGATTCGTGGTATAATGCTCGCTCAGTAGCCCCGGTACTCAACGCTGAAGCCTGCCGGGGCGGCTACTTGTGTATGGGAGATAGTTGTGTTCAATCCGATTGACGCCTTCCTTGGCCTTTTTTCGCTCGATATCGGCATCGACCTTGGGACGGCCAATACCCTCGTCTACGTGCGGGGGAAGGGGATCGTCATCAATGAGCCTTCCTGGGTGGCGGTGGAGCGGAAGACGAGGCGCGTGCTGGCCATCGGCGCGGAGGCGAAGGAGATGGTGGGGCGCACGCCGGAGAACATCGTGGCTATCCGCCCGATGCGGGATGGCGTGATCTCTGAGTTCGAGGTGACCGAGGCGATGCTGGGCTACTTCATCAAGAAGGCGCACAGCCAGTTGATGCTGCCTTTCCCCCGGCCTCGCGTCGTCGTCGGAATCCCCAGCGGCGTGACCGAGGTTGAGAAGCGCGCCGTGTACGACGCTGCTCTGTCCGCCGGGGCGCGGGAGGTGTTCCTGATTGAGGAGCCGATGGCGGCCGCCATTGGCGCCGGGCTGCCGGTAACCGAGGCTCGAGGCATTATGGTGGTGGACATCGGCGGCGGCACCACCGAGGTGGGGGTGTTCTGCCTGGGGGGTATCGTCGTCAGCCGCTCCCTGCGCATCGCGGGGGATGAGATGGATGAGGACATCATCCAATACGCTCGCCAGAAATATAACCTCTACATCGGCGAGTGGATGGCGGAGCGGACCAAGATCGCCGTCGGCTCGGCCTATCCTCTCTCCGAGGAGATGACTATGACCGTTCGAGGGCGCAACCTGGTGACGGGGCTGCCCGAGGAGCTGGAGATCAGCAGCATCGAGATCCGTGAGGCGCTCTCGGGATCGGTGGACATCATCGTGGACGCCATCCGGGACACGCTGGACGAGACGCCGCCGGAGTTGGTCTCCGACCTGATGGAGACCGGTATCTGTATGGCGGGCGGCAGCTCGCAGCTGAAGGGCCTGGCAGAGCGGGTGAGCGAGGAGGTGAACATCCGCACCTGGGTGGCGCAGGACTCGATGACGTGTGTGGCGCGCGGCGCTGGTAAGGTGTTGGAGGAGCTCGACACGCTTCGTGAGGTGCTGGTCAGCTCCGATGATCGACGCCCCGCGATGTTCTCCAGTTTCTAGAAGGGCGCGACGTCTCCTATTCTCGTTTTGGGTCTGGACTTAACAAGGGAGGGCTCTCACGTCTGCGCGCTCTGTGCGGGCACTGTGAGGTAGTCTATGAAGCAATCTAAACGCCCGTCTGTGTCGATTCGACGGCAGGGCGAGCGATCCTGGCTTCCTCTTGTTCTCCTTATTCTCGGTTTGCTCCTTCTCGTCTTCCACGAATCCGGCCTTCTCGCCCCTGTCGAAAACGCTGCACACTACGTCTTCGATCCCCTGCAGCGGATCTTCATGACCGTGACGGAGAGCACCGGCGGGATGTTCCGCACGGTGCGCGAGGTGCGGAGCCTGCGTGTGGAGGTCGAGGAGCTGCGCGCCCAGGTGGACGCCCTGCGGGTGGAGAACGTCCGCCTGCGGGAGTACGAGGCGGAGGCGCAACAACTGCGGGCTCTGCTCAACTTCGCCAGTGAGTACCCGATCTCGACCCATCTGGGTGCGGAGGTGGTCAGCCGTGAGGCCTGCGAGGATTTCCCGTGCGGCGAGACGGTGGGTGTGGAGCCTGACCCCTATTTGCGCTACGTGACGATCAACGTGGGAAGACAGCAGGGCGCAGAGGAAGGTATGTCCGTCGTCAGTGGAGGCGCCGGGTTGGTCGGCCGGATCTCCGACGTGGGGCCCCGTACGGCCAAGGTTCAGCTCCTCACCGACAACGACAGCTCAGTCGCCGCTCTCCTGCAGACGACTCGCGGCACCGGGCTGGTCGAGGGGCAGCCGGACGGGTCGCTGCAGATGCAGTACATCTCTCAAGAGGAAGAGGTGAGCGTGGGGGATATCGTGCTGACGTCGGGATTGGGAGGGCTGATGCCAAAAGGGCTGGTGATTGGTCAGGTGACCGCGGTGCAGAAGAGGGAGTATGAGACCTTCCAGACCGCCACGGTGAGGCCGGCGGTGGACTTCACACGCCTCGAGCTGGCTTTGGTGATCACGGATTTCGAGACGGTGCCGATCGGAGAGGTCACGTCGGAGGAACCGTGATCTTCGAGGCGCTGACGGTAAGGCGACGCGAGCACGTTTCACGCGGGTGCGTGGCCCGTTTGCTTGCGGCCCGATTGTGGGCTTGGCGAGAGGGAGTCTGACTATCAACGTCTATCTGGCTTTTCCGCTTCTCACCGCCGTGGCGATGATCCAAACGACGATTCTGTCGCGGGTGAGTGTGTTGGGCGGTCATCCTAACTTGATGCTGCTGGTGGTCTTGATCTGGGCCGTGGTGCGGGGGATCGACGAGGGTCTGATATGGGCCTTCATCGGAGGGCTGATCCTCGACCTGCTTTCCGGAGGCCCCCTGGCGAGCATCGCCCTGGCCCTGCTGGCGGCAGCCTACCTGACGGGGCAGTCGCTGGGGGAAGGGGTGGGGTCGCCGGCCGTGCGCCTCTTCATCGTGACGGTGCTGGGCGCCACGGTGTACCATCTGGTGCTGCTGATGATCCTCGATTGGTCGGGCCGCGCGGTGGACTGGGCGTTCTCGTTAGTTCGGGTGGCCGGCCCATCCGTCCTGCTCAACGGCGTGTTGGCCCCGTTTCTCCTCCCCCCGCTGACCTGGCTGGAGCGAGCGACGAGGGAAGAAGGGCTGGTGCTGTGAGGGTCAACATCCAGTCGGAGGGCGTGACGCCCGGCAAGGGGCGCGGGCCGCTGCAGCACAGCCGGATCAGCCGTCTCCTGCAGAATGAGAGAGCGCTGCGCGTCGTCCTGCTCGGTTTGGTCATCCTGGCTGTCTTTGGAGTGTTCACGCGCCGGCTGTGGCGCTTTCAGTTTGTCCAGGGCCAGGTCTACCGCCGGGAGGCCGAACGGCAGAGCACCAAGCCGATCACCGTCCCCGCCTCCCGCGGGGTGATCTACGATCGCCGTGGTGAGCGTCTGGTGCGCAACGTGCCCAGCTTCAAGATCACGGTCGTCCCCGCCAACTTACCCGACGATGAAGAGGAGGCGAAGGACGTCCTGGTCCGTCTCTCTATGCTCCTCGGCATACCGTACACCAGCTCGACCGATGAGGCCGATGGCGAGGGTGAGATCGTCCGCGGGGTGCGGGAGATGGTCGAAGATATCCCCTATGTGGCTCCCTATCGGCCTATCGTCATCCAGCGGAACGTCGAGCGGGACAAAGCCCTGCTGGTGGCTCAGGAGGCGAGCTACTTGCCCGGTGTCTCGGTGGAGGTCGAATCGGTCCGCGATTACCCTCACGGTCGGTTGCTCTCGCAGTTGCTGGGCTATCTCCTGCCGATTCCTGAAGAGAGGGAGGAGGCCTATCGAGAGGAAGGGTACGACCCGGCCACCGATCGGGTGGGCAGCGCCGGCATCGAGGCGACCTACGAGGAGGTCCTTCGGGGGACGAAGGGGGAGCAGGTCGTGGAGGAGGACGTCCTGGGGCGTGTGCGCCGCGTGGTCGAGGAGCGAGCGGCCCCAGTGCCCGGTGACAACGTCTACTTGACCGTCGATCTCGACCTGCAGGAGGCGGCCGACGAGGCGCTGCGGCAGGGGCTGGGTGAGGCCGTCTCGCCCCGCGGCGTGGCGATCGCTATGGATCCTCAGACGGGAGAGATCCTGGCCATGGTGAGCCTGCCCACGTACGACAACAACATCTTCGTCCAGGGTGTATCGCAGGAGGACTGGGAGCGTTGGCAGGATCCCCATCGTCCCCTGATCAACCATGCCATCTCCGACGCTGTGCCCCCGGGGTCTGTGTTCAAGATCGTGGTGGCGTCAGCGGCCCTGCAGGAGGGGATTCTGGGCCCGCGCACGGAGTTGCACTGTCCGGGCAGGATCGTGGTGCCGAACAGGTACTATCCCAACGATCCGGGTCAGGCGCAGCCTTTCTACTGTTGGAACAAGGCCGGTCACGGCGCCCTGGACATCGTGGGAGGGCTGGCCCATTCGTGTGACGTTTTCTTCTACAAGGCGGGCGGTGGCTTCGAGGAGACGGACTTCAAAGGCCTGGGGGCGGAGCGGATCGTCGAGTATGCCCGGCTGTTCGGTCTGGGCGTGCCCACCGGTGTGGAGCTGCCGGCTGAGAGTGGAGGGCTGGTGCCCACCTCGGACTGGAAGAGGCACACGTACGGGGAGAGCTGGTCGACAGGAGACACGTATAACTACTCCATCGGTCAGGGCTACCTGGAGGTGACACCGCTGCAGATGCTCAACGCCGTCAACGTCGTTGCCAACGGCGGGACGCTCTACCGGCCGCAGATCGTCGATCACATCAGCAACGCGGAGGGGGAGACCACGATGTCCTTCGAGCCCGACGTCGTGCGCACCGTCCCGGTCAGCCAGGAACATCTGTCGCTGGTGCAGGAGGGGATGGAGGGGGTCGTGACCTACGGGACGGCGGCCCGGCGGGGGCAGATCGAGGGTCTGCGCGTCGCGGGCAAGACCGGCACGGCTCAGTTCTGTGACGACATTATGTGCGGCGTGGGGTTTGAGCAGCCGGAGCACGCCTGGTATGCGGCTTACGCGCCCGTGGAGGCGCCGGAGATCTCGGTCATCGTCTACCTCTACAACGGTGGCGAGGGGTCGGTCGCCGCTGTGCCGGTGGCTCGGGAGATTATGACGCATTATTTCGGCCTCGACGAGGAGGCGGAGCCCTCGTCCTGAGCCGCATCATAGTCTTTCGTTCCACGCATGGCAGATCTACCGCGAGAGGTCCCTTCTAAGGGAGGAAGCAGCGTCGCCAGGTCCCGAGGGTCCGAGGCGCGGGCCGTGGTCGTCGGGGGAGCGGGGGCCGTGTGGGGGCTGGGTCTGGCCCGTTTCCTGGCCGAGGCCGCTCGATGGCCCTTCTTCTATACCTCACCGCTGGCAGTGGCTGTTCTGGCCATCGTGGGGGCGGCGGTGGCACTGGGACTCTGGCGCTGGTCGGCCTGGGAGCGTCGTTCCGGCTCTGAGGCCGCCTGGTCGTCCTTCGTGCCGTTGGTCCTCCCACTTCTCTACGTGGCGGGGGCGGCCTCACGCCCGCTGGCCGGCGGCACCCTGCTGGTCGGCGGCGCCGGGCTGACCCTGCTGCTGGCGTGGCGGGAGCGTCCGTCCTGGATCCTGCCGGCGCTGCTGGGGCTGGTGGCCCTATTCGTCTACCTGCGCACGCTGCTGCCCTCGGTCGGCGAGGCCGACACGTTCGAGTTTCAGGTGGTCGTACCGCAGCTCGGCGTGGCGCATCCGACGGGGTATCCTCTCTACGTGTTGCTGGGCCGGCTGTTCACGCTGCTGCCGTTTGGGAACGTCGCCTGGCGTCTGAACCTGGCCTCGGCCGTCTTCGGCGCCGCTGCTGTGGTGGCGCTCTACGGCATCATCCGGCGGTTGACGGGGCCAGCTGGGGAACGGCGGCGGGTATGGAAAGCCGCCCTCCGGGGGGCCGAGGTCTGTAGGTCGGCTTTCCATAGCCGACGCGTCCTCCTCGAGCTGATCCCCTTCCTCGCCGCCATGGCGTTTGCTCTCTCACCGGCCTTCTGGTCCCAGGCCGTGGCTGCCGAGGTGTATACCCTGCACAATCTGCTGGCGGCCGCGATCCTCTGGCTGCTGCTTCGTCAGATTGACCCGTCGGCGGGTCGCGACGCGGGGTGGGTGCGGCGCTGGTACGGGGTCTCCTTCCTGCTGGGTCTGAGCCTGACGAACCACCTGACCACGGCGCTGCTCTTGCCGGCGGCCCTGGTGGCCTTGTTGACGTCCTTTAGATTCAGACCTTTAGGGTTTCTGCGGAGCTTACGGGGGCCAGGGCATGCTGTTGGCATAGTTAAGACGCAACACGATGGCGGTCCCCTCGAAAACTCTAAAGGTCTTGGGCAGGTGTTCGACGTCCGAGAGGGGCTGATCGCAGCGGCGCTCTTTCTGCTGGGGTTGAGCGTCTACCTCTTCATCCCCCTGCGCTGGCCGGCGCTTCACGACGGGGCACGGATGACGCCCGGGGCGTTCCTGCGCTACATCACCGGCAGCCAGTTCCACGGGGCCTTGCGCCTGGATGGTTGGCGGGATCCGACCCGCTGGCAGATCGTGGGGCGACTGATGCAGCAGCCCTTCGGCTGGGCGGGGCTCGGCCTGGCCGTCGTCGGGGTGGCTCGTCTGGCGGCTCGGCGCTGGCGCGCGCTGGCGCTGACGGGGGCGACGTTCCTGGCCTTCTTCGTCTACGGGCTCCTCTATTATGTAGCCGACGTGGCCGTCTTTCTCCTCCCGGCTCACCTGATCCTGGCGATCTGGATGGGGGTGGGAGGGACGGCTTTGGCCCGGCTCCTGCCCGGGGTGGGCGATGAGGGGCCGGAGGGGGACGATTCCTTGGCCCTCGGCCTATGGCGGCCGGCCCTGGTTGCGTTCTTGGCCCTGCTCCCGCTCAGTCAGCTCTGGACCCATCTCCCGGCAGTGGATCGGAGCGACGACCGGGGCCGCTATGCCTGGGGCCGGTACGCGCTGCGGCAGCCCCTGGACGAAGGGAGTGCCGTGCTGGCGGATCCGAAGCGGTTCGCCCCGCTCTACTACCTTCAGCAGGTCGAGGGGGTGCGGCCGGACCTCGATATGGTGCTGCTGGGCAGCGAGGAGCTGTATCAAGAGGAGCTGCGGCGCCGCTTGGCGGAGGGGCAGACGGTCTACCTGGCCCGCTATCTTCCGCACTTGGGCGACCTGTATCTTCGCTCGGTCGGGCCCTTGGTGGAGGTGAGGCAGCTTGCGGACGCGCGGACCGCCGTTGGTGAGGGCTTGGCCCGTTTTGACGAGGTGATTCAGTTGTCGGATGCCGATGTGGAGGCGGACCCTCTGGGGCGGGCGCTCCATCACGTGACGCTGCATTGGCGGGCGGCGTCGGCGGTCGAAGAGGATCTGGTCGTCCGGCTGCGGCTGGTGGACGCCGACGGCGACGCGGCGTGGACGAGCGAGGGCGTGCGCCCGGTGGGCGGGCTCTACCCGACCAACGCCTGGCCGCCCGGCGTCCCCGTCTCCGACTACCACGAGCTGCCGATCCCGCCGTGGCTGCCGCCGGGGGCGTACCAGCTCCAGGCGGGCCTCTTCGCCCCCTTTGGCGACGAGGGGCTGGCGGCGGATGGGACGTCCACGCCGTGGGTCTCCCTGGGCGTGGTCGAGGTCGAGCTGCCCTCGCAGCCTCAGCCTTTGCCCCGGGGACGGCTGCTCCATCTGGGGGGCGAGGCCTGGTTGACGGGCGTGGACGCGCCCCAGGAGGGGGGCGCGGGCGCTCCCTTGACAGTGGATCTGGCCTGGCGCGGCGTCGCGGAGGGTGAGCGAGTTCAGCTCGCTTGGGGGGACGGCGGGGCACACGCCTCCTCGCTGGTCGCCGGTATGATGCGCAGCAGACACACGATCACCGCGCCCGAAGAGGTCGGCCTGCACACCTTATACGTGTGGCTCGCCGGCGAGCCGGCCCGCTGTGGCTGGCTGGCCACGCCGGCTCAAGGCTGTCCGCTGGCCGACGTGCGCGTCATAGCCGGTGGGGAGGGGCTGGCGACCTTCGGGGATCGCGTGCTTCTCCTGGAGGCGCAGGTGGGCAGGGATGAGGCCAGGCCTGGCGACGTGGTCCCGGTGACGCTGCGTTGGCGGGGGCTTCGCTCCATGGACGTCGACTACACGGTCTTCGTCCACCTGGTGGGCCCCGACGGCCGGCTGCATGGGCAGGTCGACAGCTGGCCGGTTCAGGGGAGCTTCCCCACCAGCCAGTGGGCGCCGGGCGAGGCGGTTCTGGACCGGTATGAGGTGCGCCTGGAGCCCGACGCGCCGGCGGGCGCCTACCGGGTCGAGGTGGGACTCTACGAGCTGGAGACGATGGAGCGGCTGCCGGTTCTCAACGCGGCGGGAGAGGCTATCGGGGACTCGTTTGTGGTGGGGGCGTTCGACCTTCCCGAAAGCTAGGTCTGAGAGTAGGTTTGCAGATCACGAGGCCGACCCCGCTGCACAGTCAGAAGGCCTTGGGTGGAGCTCAACACGACTGACGACGAAGTCAATCGGCGCGTGTACGATCTGTATGGCTTGACGGAGGAGGAGATCGCGGTGGTGGAAGGGAGGAGTACCTCGGATGGCGGAAATACACGATAAAGACGAGGGGTGAGGTATGCGCGACGACCTGAGCGAGGGACTCGTTCGGATCCTGAGACCAGACGGCGCGGCGGTTGGCGCCGGCTTCTTGGTCGCCGACGCTGGCCTCGTCGTCACCTGTGCCCACGTGGTCGCGGCGGCGCTGAGGATGCCGGGCGAGACACGCGAAACCCCGGCAGGAGGCATCCATTTGGATTTTCCCCTGCTGCCGTCGGAGCGCACCTTCACCGCCTACGTGGCACACTGGCAGCCCGAGGACGACGTCGCAGGGCTTGAGCTGAGGGGGGAAGCGCCTACCGCCGGCCGGCCTCTGCAGTTGGTGAGGGCCGACGATCTCTGGGGGCATCGTTTCCGCGCCTTCGGCTTCCCGGCGGGTCACGATGACGGCGTCTGGGCTTCCGGCCTGTTCCACGGGCGGACCGGCGCCGGCTGGGTGCAGATCGAGGACGTGAAGGAACCGGGCTATCGGGTCCAACCGGGCTTCAGCGGCACGCCGATCTGGGACGAGCAGCTTGGCGGCGTGGTGGGCATGGCCGTCGCCGCCGACACCGATCGCGTGACGAAGGCAGCCTTTGTGATCCCGGCCCAGACGCTCGTCGAGGCGTGGCCCGCGTTGGCGGGGAACAGCCTGGAGGCCGGCAGCCTGGAGCACCTGCAGATGCAGTTGGCCCGGCTGGAGGAGGCGCAGCGCCAGGCTGTCGATCCGGGCCGCTTCCGGCCCCAGATCGACGCGCTGCGAGGGAGGATCGCCACCTGGGATCGACGGATCGAGTGCCAGCGGGAGCGCATCGCCGCGGGGTTGGAGGAGCAGCGCCGACGGGTGGCGGAGGAGCGGGCGCGGCGCCGGGGAGAGGAGCGGCTGCGGGTCGTAGGACAGCCGCCGCTGGACGTGGCGGACACCTTCAAGGATCGCCAGAGAGACCTGAAGAGATTGGGGCAACTGCTGGCCGAGCCGATTACCCGGATGGTGAGCGTCATCGGGCACGGCGGGATGGGCAAGACGGCCCTGGCCTGCAAGGTGCTGCAAGACCTGGAGCGCCAGCGCTGGCCCTACGCCGATCAGAGTCTGCCCGTTGATGGCATCGTCTACCTCAGCACGCGCACGGCGGGCATCAGCCTGGAGCGACTGTTCCTCGACTGCGCCAAGCTGCTGGGCGGCGAGGAGCAGGAGCAGCTCACCGCCTTGTGGACCGATCCGCGGCTGGAGACCGAGGAAAAGATCGCCCGGTTGCTGGAGGCCTTGCGCGATGGGGGCGCGGACGGACGACATTCGTACGTGATTCTGCTGGACAACCTGGAGGACCTGCTCGACGACCGGGGGCGACTCGTCGATGAGGACCTGCGATTGTTCTTCGAGCGAGCGTTGGTGAGCTCGCAGGGGGCGCAACTGGTGGTCACCTCGCGGGTGGCGTTGGCCTTCCGGCGCGAGGTGATGCGCTTCGACTGCCGGGTGAAGCTGCTGGAGGGGTTGCCCGTCGAGGACGGCGTGGAGTTATTGCGCGAACTGGACCCCAACGGCGACTACGGCCTGCGCGATGCACCGCAGGAGCAGCTCGCCCAGGCTGTGAACCTGACCCACGGCGTGCCGCGCGCGCTAGAGGTGCTGGCCGGCATCCTGGCCAATGACCCCTTTGTCACGTTGGACGAGGTGGTGGAGACGTTCTACGAGCAGGAGGACGTGGCCCAGGCCCTGATCGAGGAGAACTACCGGCGGCTGGATCGGGACGCCCGGCGGGTGATCGAGGCG
>CAZEQC010000057.1:0-21664 GCA_964514285.1 uncultured Anaerolineales bacterium
CCAGATAAGCCGAAAGAGAGCGTTTGATGGGGACGAGGGGCTGGGCCGATTAGCGAAGGGGTTTGACGCCCGTGATTACGTGTGTTAGAATTGTTTTAGTAGGTCGGGTAGGCAACGGTGCTAGCATGTAGCGATTGGAGGTGAGTCATGGCTGAGACACCACGAATGGAGTTTGCCGATCTAAATACAGATCAGATGGAGAAGGTGCGTGCTCTGGAAGAGGACATCGGAGGATGCGTCGTAGCGCTGCAGCGGAGGATAAGTTTGCGGGACCTCTCGTCAGAGGAGCTGGAGAAACTACAGTCGGCTGAGGAGGATCTGGGCGTCGTCCTAATGGCATACGAGTGCGAGTAAGCTTCGAGAGCTCAGGCGCCTGCCCGATGCGCTGGTCAGTTGTTCTTGCTCGAACAAGCGGATAGATCGATGCCTTCGCCGGGCTGAGGAAGCGACGTCAGCCCGGCACGGAGCCGGTCCTTCTCGCGGTTGGCTTTCCTCATCTCTTCAATCGCGCGAGGGCCGGCTTTGTTGCACGTGTAGCTACTTGCCTCTTCTTTCTTGTCTCACCGTCTCCTGCCTACGCGCCATGAGCCTTGAAGTCGTCCTGGATCGCATCGTACAGGTCTGGCTTCAGGAGGACATCTACCGCTGTAGCCGCCATGGCTTTCGCCGCGGCGATCATAGCCTCGAAGCCTTCCTCAGAAGCCGCAGCCTCCACGAAATCGGGCGAGTGGCCCACCAGGTCCTTCGGCCCGATGCTCAGATAGGGATGGAGCGAGGGCGTGATGTGGCTGACGTTTCCCAGGTCGGTCGACCCGATGCCCTTGGCCGGGTCGACGTGATCGAAGGTCCACCCCAGGGCTTCTAAATTGCTCTTGAAGGCTTGTGCCAGCGGCATGTTCGGCTGCAGCGACTGATAGGCGCCCTGCATCTCCATCTCGACCCCAGCGCCCGTCGCCACGGAGGCGCCCCGGGCGCAATCCTTGACCTTCTCCAGAAGCTCATCGCAGTAGTCGTCGTCTCTGGCCCGAACGTAGAACAGCGATGCTGAGTAGTCGGGCACGATGTTGGGGGCATCGCCCCCGTCGGTGATGATGCCGTGGATGCGCGAGCTATCGAGGATGTGCTCGCGCAGGGCATTGATGTTCTGGAACGTCTGAATGGTAGCGTCGAGGGCGCTGATGCCTTTCTCCGGATGGGTCGCCGCATGGGCGGACTTGCCGAAGAACTCGATGAAGAGTTTGCGACGGGCCAGGGCGTGTTTCCAGAGGATCGTCTTGCCCGAGGGATGGAACATCAGAGCGACGTCCACCTCGTCAAAGACCCCCGCTTCGGCCAGGATCACCTTCCCGCCGCCGCCCTCCTCACCCGGCGTCCCAATCAGTTGTGCAGTGCCTGGGAGACTGTCGATCACGGTCCGCAAGCCTAGGGCAGCCCCTAAGCTCGCGGGGCCGATCAGGTTGTGCCCGCATCCATGCCCCAGCTTGGGAAGGGCGTCGTACTCGGCCAGGAAGGCGATCGTTGGCTTCTCTCCCGACCCCGGGTAGGAGGCTCGAAAGGCCGTCTCAAGCCCTCCGATGGGTTTCTCCACCCGGAACCCGGCCTCCTCAGCTGCCTTTGAGATCCATCGAGATGCCTTCTGCTCCTCGAACTTGATCTCTGGGTTGCGGTGTATCCTCCTCGATAGATCGATCAGTGTGGGCTGTCGCTCGTCGATGGCCTCGAGAACGGCTGATTTGATCTCTGCTATAGGCACGTTCATATTAGGTTCCTCGGTCGCTTCAGGTGTAAAGATGACAGGCAACGTGTGTGCCGCCCGATAGGGTGGTCTGTTCCGGTTCCTTCTCCCGGCAGATAGCCCCGATGCACTCTGGGCAGCGGGGATGGAAGCGGCAGCCCGACGGAGGGTTGATGGGACTGGGAACCTCGCCGTGAAGGACCATGCGCTTTCGGGCCCGCGGGTTGGGCTTCGGGATGGCCGCCATCAATGCGCGGGTGTAGGGATGCTTGGGGTCGGAGAACAAGTCCTTCTTGTCCGCCACCTCCACGATCTTCCCCAGGTACATCACCGCAACCCGGTCACTGACGTGCTTAACCACGCTGAGGTCATGGGCAATGAACAGATAGGTAAGGTCCAGCTCGTCCTGAAGGTCCATAAGAAGGTTGAGGATCTGGGCTTGAATACTGACGTCGAGGGCCGTGACGGGCTCGTCGCAGATGATGAACTCCGGCTCTACGGCCAGCGCGCGTCCGATCCCTATCCGCTGGCGCTGTCCGCCAGACATCTCGTGTGGGTAGCGGTTCAGGAAATGGTGCGACAGGCCGACCATCGTCATAAGCTCCCGCAGCCTGGAGTTGACCGACTTTTTTGGCACCAGCTGGTGGATGCGGAGAGGTTCGCTGATGATCTGCCCCGCGGTCTTCCGTCGATTGAGGGATGATGAGGGGTCCTGGAAAATCATCTGCACGTTGCGTCGCAGCTGCTTCAGGCCGTTGCCGCCCAGGTCCGTGATATCCCTGTTGCGATAGCTGATTCGTCCCGCGGTCGGATCGATCAATCGTGCGATGAGCCTGCCTGTCGTCGTCTTTCCCGACCCCGACTCCCCAACCAGGCCAAGGGTCGTGCCCTGGGGAATGCTCAGATGGATGCCATCGACAGCTCTAACTCTACGCTGGTCGAACAGTTGTACGAACCAGTCGCCGACGGCTGGAAAGTGTTTCTTGAGCTCTCTGACTTCTACCAATGGCTTGTTATCCTGGGTCATTATCATCACCTAAACCTTCCAGCACGCCACGCGTCTCCCGGGCGCAATCTCCCTGAGAGGTTGGTCCTCATGGCTGCATGTCTCCTCCGCAATCTGGCATCGAGGGCTGAAGTTGCACCCTGGGGGTAGGTTAATCAATTCCGGTACCTCGCCGGGAATGGAGGGGAGGCGCTCTTGCTCTCGTTCTTCGTCCAGCTGAGGAATGGAGTTCAAGAGCCCGCGGGTATAGGGATGGAGCGGGTCCTCATAGAGCGCCAAGACCGGTGCTTCCTCCACGATGCGGCCAGCGTACATCACGATCACCCGATCGCACGAGTTCGCCACCACAGCCAGGTCATGAGTGATGAGGATAATGCCCATGCCATACTGTTCCTTCAGCTTATCCACCAACTCGAAGATCTGAGCCTCAATTGTCACGTCCAGCGCGGTCGTGGGCTCGTCTAAGATGAGCAGGGATGGGTTGCACGAGATCGCCATGGCGATCAGCACACGCTGGCGCATGCCGCCGCTGAGTTGGTGGGGGTAGTTGTCGATGCGTTTCTCAGGCTCTGGCATCTCCACTTGTCTGAGGAGTTTGACGGCGCCCTCTCTTCGCTCCTCACGAGAGAGGGATGTATGGAATCTCAGCACCCGGTCGATCTGGTCCCCGACCGTCACTGTGGGGTTCAGCGAGTTCATCGGATCCTGGAAGACCATGGCGATCTCACATCCGCGGATCGCCTGCATCTCCCGCTGCGACTTATCTAGAAGCTCCTCGCCCCAGAAGAGGATGGATCCTTGTTCAATACGACCGGGGTTCTCTATCAGGCCCATGATGGAGAGGGCCGTTACCGTCTTCCCCGAGCCGGATTCGCCGACAATGCCCAGGGTCTCCCCGGCTTCAACGTGCAACGAGTTGCCATCGACGGCATGAACGACACCATCCTCCGTATGGAAGCGGGTCACCAAGTGGTGAATTTCGAGAAGCTTGGAGCCCCTGCCCCGGTTTCTTCTGTACGAAGCGGCTGGCTCTGTGCGCTCGGCGGCCGACGTCTGGATCGATACTCTGTTCATACTCGCGTCCTCCTGGCCTGTCGAGGATCGAGGGAGTCTCGCAGCCCGTCTCCTAGTAGGTTGAAGCCCAGGATGATTAAAAGGATGAAAAGACCGGGGACCAGAGGGTACCACCAAGCCCCCAGAAAGAGGTAATCCCGGGCCTCGTTCAGCATGATGCCCAGGCTTGGGCGGGGGGGCTGCAGCCCCAAGCCCAAGAAGCTCAACGATGCGCTGGTCAGCACTGTCGTGGCCGTCATCAGCGACGCTTGCACGATCAAGGGGGGGATGGTATTGACCAGGATCTCCCGGGTGAGAATCTGGAATCCCGAACCGCCGGCCATCTTGGCCGCGTCGACGTAGTCCTCGGACATCTCCTGGAGAACGACGCCGCGCATCACCCGGGCGAAACGGGGTGAGTAGGTGACGGCGATAACGACGGCGATCTTCAGCATATTGCTGATCTCGATGGGTCCGATCTGTGTCTTCCCAATGCCGAAGGCTCCCAGCAAGGCTATGGCCAGCACCAGTGTGGGGAACGACAGCATGATGTCGACGACACGCATAATGAGCTCGTCGCCCCACTTGCCTTTGTTGTAGCCGGCGACTGCGCCCATGAGGATCCCCAGTAGGAGGGCAAAGGCGATCGATAGGGCTGCCAGCTGGAGCAGCGTCCGCGTTCCGTAGAGGGCCCGGGATAGGATGTCGCGACCGAATTTGTCGGATCCGAGCAGAAACAGGTTCCCTTCCTCGCTTCGGGACATAGGCGCCAGAGGATGGTGTTCCCCTGCTGGTGCGTCCCACTGTACGACTGGATTGTAGGGGGCCAGCAGCGGGGCGAAGAGGGCTACAACGATGGCGACGATCACAATCACCCCGCCGGTCAAAGAGAGCCGGTTTTTCTTGAAATTGTGCCAGACCTCCGCCAGCAGGCCGCGATGCTTTCGTTCGACGGTCGGCGCTATAGCCTCGGGAGGGCTCTGCGCCAGGTCAGTGGTGCTCATCACGCTATTCTCCTTCCGCTCCGTAGCGGATACGAGGGTCTACGACCGAATAAAGGATATCCACCAGAAGGTTGACGCCGATTCGGATGACGACGATCGAGAGCACAATGCCCTGAATGACGGGATAATCACGTCGGAAGACGCCGGTGATAATCAGACGACCGACGCCAGGCATGCGGAAGATGGTCTCCGTGACGATGGAGCCGCCCAATAGGTAGCCGATGGAGTTTCCTACCACGGTGATCACCGGAATTAGAGCGTTCTTCACGATATCCCGCCTTACGATACTGCCCCAACCGACGCCCATCGCCCGTGCCGTGCGGACGTAATCCTGGCTCATCACGTCCAACATCGATGAGCGCAGCATCCTCATCACGATCGCTGAGTAGGCGGTACCCAACGCGAGTGCCGGCAGAAGCATACGCCTGAGATTCTCCTTGATCCCCTCCTTAGGGGGCACGTATCCCCCGGTCGCCCACGGTTGATGCAGGAAGACACCAATGACGAGGATCAGCATAATGCCAAGGAAGAAATTGGGAACAGAGACCCCTAGCATAGCCACCAGTCGCGAGATATGATCCGACAGCTTGTTCTGATGCAGCGCCGATGCGATGCCCGTGGGGATGGCGATGAGCAGAGCGATGACCATAGAGAGGGCCGCCAGCTCCAGGGTGACGCCGTACCGTTGGGCGAGAAGTCCTGTCACCGGGGCGCCGCGTTGAATGGTGACGGAGATGCCCAGGTCGCCCTGCAGCGCCTTTCCGGCCCAGCGAAGGTACTGCTGGTGGAGGGGAAGATCGAGCCCGAGCTGGTGGCGCAGCTTGGCGACCAGCGCTGGATCCTGCATAGGGCCCAGCATAACGCGTACCGGCCCACCAGGAGCGAGATGGATGAGGAGGAAGATGATGATACTTGCGGCCACGAGGGTAGGAACGGCCAGCAGCAGCCGCTTAAGGATGTAGATTCCCACCGATGATCTCCCTTCGTTTCTTCACGGAAGTTTGGGACGGGAGGCGACCACCTCCCGTCCCCGTGCGATGTTGAACCTAGTCGGTGAAAGCCGTCACGTACTTCAGATTGATGTTGCCCTGCGAATTCAACCCATCTCCGAAGCCTTCCACTGACTCACTCCAGGCGTGGAGGTTATCCAGGAACATCATGTCGATCTGGATCACGTCCTCCGTCACCATTTCCTGCATCTCCCAGACCATCTCCTTACGCGTCTGCTCATCGGGCTCTATGACCGCCTGATCATACATCTCGACGAACTCCGCGTGGCCGGGCACCGTGGGGTGGTAGTTGTCGGGCAGGTCCTCCGCCTCGTGGTGCCAGTGATTGTGGTTGTGGTTATTCCGGTAGTAGCCCGAGTACAGCCAGGAGATGGCGAGGAAGTTGCTCAGGCCCCAGTCCTCCATTCCGGTGTCCCATTCGAAGGTCTCGTACATAGTGTCAAAGAAGGCTGACTTGTCGATGGGGATCACCTCGACGTTGACGCCGTAGGGCCGTAGCTGCTCCTGAATGATGGTCGATACGTCGCAGAACCACTGCGCGTTGGTGCACATCATACGGAAGTCGAACCCGTCGGCGTACTCGGGGCCAGCTGCCTCCAGATACTCCCGAGCGAGTTCCTCGTCATGAAGGGGCATCTCGAGAAGATCGGGTGACGTCCACTCGCTGTCGGCGTACCAGGGCCCGTACTGATTGGAGGCCATGCCGTAGAAGAGGGTGTCCGCAATGGCGTTCCGGTCGATGGCATGGAAGAGGAACTTGCGCAGGTTCTTGGCCCTGGCGATCTCCGCCTCATTCCCCACTTGATCTTCGCTGACACCGAAGGGCGGTGCGCCGAGGTTGATGTAGATGAGCTGGGTCTGGATGCCCGGGATACGCTTCGTCTCGATGCCGGGCATTTGCGAGACAGTGGCGAAGTCGCGGAAGGGGACCTTGTCGACGATGTGGATCGAGCCACCGATCAGCGCCGCCTGCATAGCGGCGGGGTCCTCGATGATCTCGAAGACCACCCGGTCGATGCCGGGTGCCGGCACGCCCTCGGCCCAGTAGTCATTGTTCGGTTCCGCCGTGATGTGGGAACCACTGACCCATTCGACAAACTTGAAGGGGCCGGTGCCGATCGGTTCACGGCTCAGGTCCGTTCCGGCGAACCCGGCCACACCCTTCTCCTCGGAGCGCTCGCCGTGGGCGCCCTCGGGCACAATGCCGTCTAGGACGCGGGTCCACTCCTGAAGCACGCCGGTATAGGGGTCGCTGAAGTTGACCTGAATCGTATAGTCGTCGACTACCTCAATCGAATCAATGGGGCCGAGGAGCTCCTTGTTGGGGGCCTCGTTCTCTTCGTCCAGCTGCCACTCGATGCTGTACTTCACGTCCTCGGCGGTGAAGTCGGAGCCGTCGTGGAACTTGATCCCCTCTCGGAGGGTGACGACGATGGTGCGAGCCTCGTCCTTCAGCTCCCAATCCTTGCACAGGGCAAACTCGCAGGTAGGTTGATTGTTCTGGTCCAGCTCTATCAGGGGGTCATACACGTTCTTGATGATGTAGCCCGAACCGGTGTCGGTGCGGATGGCGGGGTCGAGATCCCAGGGCTCGGTGGAGATGCCCACCCGCAGTTCCTTGGGGGCTGGCGGCGGTGGGGTGGCTGTTATCACGACCTCTTTCTCGACCTCGACTTCTTTCTCGACGATCTTGGTCGCCTCAACCACTTTGGTGACTTCCTTCTCAATTACCTCGGGGGTCGGCTGAGCGCAGGACGCGAGGCAGAGGGCGAGCACACTTAGGGCTGCCATAGCAGCAAAGAGTTTGTTCCGCATTTCTCTGTTTTCCTCCTAATTGAGTATCGACTTAAGCAGTTTCTGGACGGCTGGACCTTGTGGAGAGCCCATCGAGTTGTTGAGTGCAGGTCACCTCCTTTATTGTCATCAGTTTCGGGAGAGTCTCGGGTCGACTCCTTCCGTAGGGATAGGTGATATCAGGAACCAAGCCTCTTCATTGGCGATCCTATCGGCAGTTCAAGAGAGCAGTCCTTCGCTCGCCCGTTTCTGATGGTGAGTGCTTAGGCTGCAAGATTATCTACGGTGTGACTGCGAGACCGGGACCAAGACACGCGGGCCCTTGCACCAAGAAGAACAAGCATACACAATCGGACTATCAAAGGTGTCGATCAGAGATAACCTGATAGCTACACAACTTGGGCTCATTCACCTAGTGTGTGAAGAGGGTGGGAAACCGATTTCCTCCTTATAGAGAGGAAAACACAAAAAGCGTCAATCTCGTTTACAGCCGTTCGCTTCTCGTCCGATGAGCAAGCTCGCCCAGTGAGGTGGTATCGTGGAGTGGGTTATATCATAGGTCTGATGCAATGTCAAATCGACATGTGATTTGCTTCCATCCGCCTTCTGTAGTAGAATTCTTTCAACGTATGCTTGTTTTATCGTGAGGAGTGAGAACGTGCTGCTTTACCACTACACCTGAGCCGCCGAGCCTGGGATGCCAGTTTGGCGTCCACAGGCGAGCTGGCACATGCCGAGGTTTCGGTTGGGCTCAGTTAGGTGGACGGCGATGTGATCGTCTTCTGAGCTCAGACGAGGTGTGTCCCTCTGGGACAGCGACCGTCGCTGGTGTGTGCTGGCGGCGGTCTTTCTGTTGTCCGCAACGTGGCTCATGGAGGGCCACGTTGGGAGTCTAAGTTCCACGGAGGTACACACTGTGTTCAAACGTCTTACCCGCTTCTGCGTCTCACGTTGGGGCGTCGTCTTCACCGGCGCCGTCATCGGTTTCCCGGGCTTCCTCGGCCGCCCCCGGCGCGCACTGCTTCGTCTGACCGACTTCGACCTGGATGTCGTGGTCAGTTTGGGCGGCGTTGAACTGACAGTGGTGAGCTGCTCGCCGGAGGGGTTTCTCGATCCAGCGGACGTCGAGGCGGCCCTCCAGCCCAACACGGTGATGATCGCGCTCAACCACGCCTCCAACGTGGTGGGCACGCTGCTGCCAGTGGGTGAGGTGGGGCGTCTGGTGCGCGAGCGCGACGTGCTGCTGCTGGTCGACGCCGCCCAGACGGGCGGGGCCTATCCCATCGACGTCCAGGCGCAGCGGATCGATCTGCTGGCCTTCACCGGCCACAAGTCGCTGCTTGGGCCGATGGGCACCGGTGGCTTGATCGTCGGCGAGCGGGTCGACCTGGATCGCCTGCGGCCCCTCAAGCGCGGGGGGACCAGGAGCAACTCGGAGTTGGAGGAGCAGCTGGACTTCTTGCCCGACATGGGTGAGAGCGGCACGCCCAACGCTGTGGAGCTGGCAGGGCTGGCGCTGGGTGCTGGGGCGGCGGGTGGAGGCCATTCGGTCCCCCGAGGTGGCGATGACGCAGCGGCTGATCGACGGCCTGCGGGCCATCGAGGGCGTGACGGTCTACGGCGGGCTGGATGCCCAGCGGCAGATGGCAACGGTGTCGTTCAACGTGGTCGGTATGGCGCCCTCGGAGGCGGGGTGCGGCTGGACGAGCAGCACGGCATCTTGTGTCGGGTGGGGCTCCACTGCGCGCCAGCGGCGTACAAGACGATCGGTACGTGCCCGGACGGCACGGTGCGCTTCGGATTGAGCGTCTTCAACCCCCTGGAGGAGGTCGAGGAGGCGGTGGGGTCTGCTTGCGTGTCCGACGTGCCGATGCCGAAGCGCCGCGCCCTGGAGGTGGCTGGCGTGGAGATTGAAGGCGTCTATGAAGCTTGAAAGGAAAAGAGATGACACAGACAGTCGACGCACGTGGGCTGCCTTGCCCGCAGCCGGTGATTCAGACACGCAACGCGATGCAGGAGGACGTTGAGGTCCTTGCGATCGTGGACAATGAGACGGCGCAGAAGAACGTCACCCGAATGGCGGAGAAGTCCGGGGCGACGGTGGAGGCCGAGCAGCGTGAGGACGGCATCTACCTGCGGATTGTGCCTGGAGAGCGGCCAGAACCTCAGGCTGCGCCGGCCGTCGGGGTGACTCCCGAGGGTGGACCTCTGGTGTTGGTCGTGCCAAGCGAGATGATGGGACGCGGTGAGCACGATGAGTTGGGACGGGTCTTGACGCGGGCTTTCTTCCACACGTTGGGGGAGGTGGAGCCCCTGCCCGACGTGATCATCTTCCTCAACAGCGGGATCAAGTGGGTGGTGGAGGGCTCACCAGTGGTGGGAGATCTGCGGGCGCTGATCGAGGAGGGGGTGGAGATCCTGGCCTGTGGCACGTGCCTGGGCTATTACGATCTGAAGGAGAACGTGGCTGTGGGCACGATCTCGAATATGTACACGATTGCTGAGACGATGCTGGGGGCCGGGAGGGTGGTCCACCTGTAGTCTCCGTAAGGCCAATTTGCTCGTCCCAGATCGAGTGAACCGATCGCCAGATTCGGGGCAAAAGCCGGTCATAGACCCGCTTAGAGCAGAAGATGAGTTGCGAAGGAGGAGTATGACACGCGAGGAGATACGCCTGACGGCGTTGACCAGCGCCGCAGGGTGAGCGGCGAAAATGGGTCCTGAGACCCTGGCGCAGGTTCTGCGCCCTTTGCGCGATTTTTTCCCACCCGAGCGGCATCCAGAGTTGTTGGTGGGGCTTGCCGTCAGCGATGATGCGGCGGTCTACAAGCTGGACGATGAGACGGCCGTCATCCAGACGCTCGACTTTTTCACGCCGGTCGTTGACGACCCCTACGACTATGGCGCGGTTGCTGCTGCCAACGCGATGAGCGACGTCTACGCTATGGGCGGCGAGGTCATACTGGCGCTTAACATCTGCGGCTTCCCACCGGACTTGCCGCCGGGGATCATCAGCGAGATTCTACGCGGTGGGGCGGAGAAGGTGGCCGAGGCGGGCGGCGTGCTGGCCGGCGGCCACACCGTTGACGACGAGGAGCCCAAGTACGGCCTGTCGGTGATGGGCCTGGTTCATCCGGAGCGGGTCTGGACCAAGGCCGCCGCCCGTCCCGGGGACGTTCTCGTGCTGACCAAGCCGCTGGGCGTGGGCATCATCACCACCGTGCTCAAGGCGGATATGGCCGCCGCGGCGCACATCGACGCAGCCGTCGAGAGTATGAAGAAGCTAAATCGAAAGGCGGCCCAGATCCTGCAGCAGATCGAGGTGCATGCCGTGACGGACGTGACGGGTTTCGCGCTCTTGGGCCACGGCTGTGAGATGGCGGAGAAGAGCGGCGTGCGACTGCGCTTCCTTGTGGAGCAGATTCCCTTCTTGGACGGGGCGCAGGAGTACGCCGAGATGTGGCTCTTCCCCGGCGGCACGTGCGACAACGAGCGGGCTTACGAGCACGGTGTAACCTTCGCGCCGAGCATTGAGGAGGAGATGCAACAGTTGCTCTATACGCCGGAGACGTCCGGGGGGCTGCTGGCGGCCGTTCCGCCAGAGCATCTGGATGCGCTGCTTGGCCGCTTTGAGGCCGCGCGCCATCCCTGCTGGGTGATCGGTGAGGTGGTGGCGGGCGAGGGAGTCGAGGTTGCTTAGGGACGTGTTTGCACGATCTTCTTATTGATGATAGACTCCTCGCTATCATCTTTCGCAACGGAGGGAAGCAGCTCTGAGGTTCTTCGCTTGAGGAAGGTGACCGGCACTTGAGCACCAGCTTTGGTGACAAAGCATCTAGCCGACACCAGAGCATTGGTTTTCGTTGTGTCAAGTGCCCGTCGCCTGCAGAGTACCTCATAAGACAAAGACGCTGGTTCACCGCAGAAGGAGGCCTGACGTGGAAGCGATTCTTGATCACATTGAGGGGCACACTGACCAGTACGTGAGCCGATTAGTCCGAGCATGTGCCCAGCCCAGCCTATCGGCCCAGCATGAGGGGCTTGACGAGATGGCGGACCTGGTCGCTGATATGCTTCGCGATGTCGGCTTCGACGTGGCGTTGGTCTCGCCGGGCTTGGACGACGCTCCCCCTGTGGTGCTGGGGCGTATGAGCGGGCAGGGCGACCGAGTGCTCCTGCTCTACAACCACTACGATGTGCAGCCAGTCGATCCGCTTGACCAGTGGGTTACTCCGCCCTTTGAGCCGGACGTGCGGGATGGTAAGATCTACGGGCGAGGCACGGCGGACAACAAGGGGTCCATTGTCTCACGGACCTGCGCCCTGGAGGCCTACCTGGCGCACCGGAAGGAGCTGCCCGTCGATGTCGTGTGGGTCATAGAGGGCGAGGAGGAGATCGGCAGCCCTCATCTGGGCCGATTCGCTGAACGGTATGACGACCTGCTCCGGTCAGCCTATGGCTGTGTCTGGGAGGCCGGAGGGCGGAACGCCCAAGACAGATATGAGATCGCTTTGGGTTGCAAAGGGATCCTCTACGTTGAACTCCGCACGGAAGAGGCTGTCCGTGATCTCCATTCGGCCACGGCTGCCATTGTGGCCAATCCGGCCTGGCGGCTTTTGTGGGCCTTGAACGCGTTGAAGGGACCAGATGGGACGGTACGCATTCCTGGTTTCTACAACAACGTACGGACCGTCTCCTCGGCCCAGCGGAAAGCTCTGGCCGATTGGGATTACCCGGAGGAAGACGTCAAGGAGCTCTACGGTATTGGGCGATTCTTGAACGACCTGACGGGTGAAGAACTCAAGGAACACTTGATCTTCAGCCCCACGTGCAACATAGACGGGTTTCACGCTGGCTATGGCGGTCCTGGTTCGAAGACGGTCCTTCCCTCAAGGGCATCGGCGAAGATCGATTTTCGTCTGGTGCCTGATCAGGATCCATCGCGAGTTATGAGGCTGCTGCAGGAGCACCTGGAGCGAGAGGGATTCGTCGATGTCGAGGTGGTGGCACCTGATGAGGGAGAGCATCCTGTGGTGGGCGATCCAGACCATCCCTTTGTCGAGACCTGTGTCCGGACGGCAGAGCGGATCTATGGACACACGCCAGCCTTAATCCCCATGATGGCGGGCACGGGGCCGATGTATCAGCTCTGTGGGCAATTCGGCGTGCCGATGGCCACAGCGGCCGGGGTCAGTTATGCGGGATCGGGGGCTCACGCGCCCAATGAGCACATTCGGATCGACGATTTCGTCGTTGTCACCAAGTATCTCGTGGGTCTGTTGGAGGCATTGAGGTGATGACCGGCCCCCTCACCCTAACTCTCTCCACAACTGACTGGTTCTCCTCCGTCAGATAGACTCTGATGAGGCATCAAGTGTGGGATAGACGAAAGGTCGCTATGGGGATTGCTTTGTCTGGCAGCTTGCAGATTTCCGCCAGGCCGTCGTCCCTCAACTGAAGGTTCCACTGTCCTCGGGATTCTGTTTCCTCGGCCGCGAGGGTGACGTGCGACATCACGATACCGGCGTCGATGAACCTGGGCTTCACCACAGCTAGCACAAGTCCCTCGGGACGCGGGATAAAGCGCCAGGGCTGGGCGTTGTGCGCCGAGGGTGCGAGCCGGGCGTGCTTCAGCACGGTAACCAGCGAGGGGGCCGCGTCGTCCGTGGCCCAGGGTTCGCCCCAGTGCTTGGAGAAGACGATCTCGGAGAGCGGTTTTCGCTTATGTCCCCCCGCCAGGCGACGGATCAACTGAGTATGGAGGCGACCCAACCCCGCCTCGGTTGGGTGCCCGAGGGCGCAGACCGCCGCTGCCACCTCTTGCGGGCCCAGCGTCACAGCATCTCCGGCACGTTCGGCGTCATAGCTGCCCGTGATCCAGCACGTTCCCAGACCCAGACGTGTCGCCTCCAGAACCACCTGTTCTAGGGTGTATCCCAAGTCAACCCGTGCCGGCTCACTCTCCTGGGGCAGGATGCCCACCAAAAGGTGCTGCGCGTTCTGCACCAGCCCGTAAGAACCGATCATAAAGGTCAGCACGCGCTTTACCGCGTCTCTACCGCTGACCAAGTCGACCCGGGATTGTTCGTCGCTCACGTGGCCCACGTTCTCGGCAAAGCTCATGAGCCGCTCCAACAGGGCCGGGTCGACGGAGCGATCGGCGTAGCTGCGGACGCTGAAGCGCTGATGGATGGCTGCTAGCATGTCCATAGTCTCCCCCTTCGATTTCGTTGAAGAGTAGCTCTAGGCCCCGGCCTCGTTGGACGTGGTCTTCTCATCTATAAGCACGGCCTTCAGGGCCGCTATGGCCACCTCTAACATGTCGTCGTCCGGTTCCCGGGTCGTCAGACGCTGAAGCGCCATGTTGGGCTTGATCAGAATCTGCATCCAGGGACGGTCGGCGAAGCGGCTTGTCAGACGGATGAACTCGTACGAGATACCGGTCAAGATTGGTAGCAAGGCGAGTCGACTCACCAACCGCCACAGGAGAGACGGTGGGTTCAATGGAGCGAAGAGCAGCACCGAGAGGGCGACTAAGGTCAGGAGAAACGACGTCCCGCAACGGGCGTGCGCCTTGGGAAAGGAGCGTACCGCCTTGACCGTCAGCTCTTTCCCCGCCTCGTAGGTGTTGATCGTCTTGTGCTCTGCCCCATGATAGGCAAAGACGCGCTCAATATCGGGCATATGGCCGATGACCCAGATGTAGCCTACAACCAGGATCAGCCTGAAGATGCCCTCCACCAGGCTGACGATCCACTCCGACGGCAGGAGAGGATCCAGCAGGCTCGCCAGGAAGGACGGCAGAAGCATGAAGAGCCCCACCCCCAGGCCGATGCCGAGGATGCCCGTGCCCCAGCTGGCGGGACCCGAGAGCGATGCCTCTTCGCCAACGGCGACATCGGCCGACATCATCAGCGCCTTCATGCCCAGCCCCAGGGCGTCCCAGAGCATCACCAGGCCTCGCAGGAAGGGGATGCGGCTGATGGGACCGCGGTAGAGCATCTCGTTGAGCGGTTCGGAGTTGACAACAATATCACCTTCGGGCCGACGCAGAGCCACGGCCATGGTCTGCGAACCGCGCATCATCACGCCCTCAATGACAGCTTGCCCGCCGTAGTTGAATGATTCTTCCATAAGTCTCCTTTGCTGGAGTCGCTTTCCTTGCTGGTCAGACGCGCCGGGGCGGCTCGAAGGGCGCCGCGGCTTTGTCGCGTCATTTGTTCTGACGGTAGGAGTCGATCAGCCAAAATAACAGAAAAGGCCGGGTCGGGCACCCGGCCTTCATGTTCCCTTGCGGCGTCCGAGTTCACCACCCTTCCAAATAGTCCGTCCACTCATCAATGTCGTCGGTGTATCGGCCAAAGACGTACTCGGCTGTGGCTTTTGGTTCAAAAGGCTTGCGTCGCAACGTCATGTTCGTCTCCGAGGGGGTGCGCCCCCCCTTGCGCCGATTGCACTCCGGGCAGGCTGCCACCAGATTATCCCAGCGGTACCCGCCTCCCCGATGGCGCGGTATCACGTGGTCGATGGTCAACCGCCTGGTCTTTCGTCCACAATACTGACAGCGGTACCCATCGCGGCGCAAGATCTCTCGCTTGCAGAGACGGACGCGCGGACGAGGGCGATGAACCATGTAGGCAAGGCGAATGACGGAGGGGCGTTCGTAGGTGCGGGAGACTGTGTGGATCACCCCCCGGCCGTTCTCCAATACCGTGGCCTTGCCGGCCAGGATCAATCCCATAGCCCGCTTTGTATTACATACGTTGAGAGGTTCGTAGTTCCCGTTGAGCAGCAGAACGGGTTCATTCAGCTTCGCCTTGGTCCCGAACGCGCACCTCCTTGTCGCTAGTAGCCCCTACATCCCGCCCGGGCTGCGATGACGGCCATTGCCGCGGCGACTATCGCCGCGATAGTCGCTATGCTGTCGATGAAGGCCGGACACTCAGCGATTCTACAACTGTCTGCGGTAGTGAGTATAACATACTTAGCCTATGCCGTCAACGATCTACGTCGCGCCAAATCTGCGCCAGACGGCGGTATTTCCTCATCTCGTAGATGGCAGTGAGCAGGCTGAGATGGAGACCGTGAAACCCCTCCGCCACGCCCCGCAGGGTCACGAATCGCCACCAGAAGTGACGCACGAACTGCGTGTACGGGGTGTAGACGTGGGGCTTGATCCCCTGTTCGAAGAGAATCTGAGCGTCGTAGCGATTGTATCGCGCTTGCCGGGCCTTGAAGTCTGTCACGTCCTCGTAGTTGTAGTGGATGAGTGGGTTTTCTAGATACCCTTCAGGCCCATCCGTCACGGCGATCTCGTGCACCGGTCGCTCCCAGTGGACGTGGTCGGGGCGCAGGAGTCGCGCCTGATAGTCCGGATACCAGCCAGCGCTCTTGGTGAGTCGTCCGAAGATGTAATTGTGCCGGGGGATCCACCAGAGGACCTCCTCGGGGTCCTGTCCGATCACGGCCTCAATCTCGGCAGCCAGTTCGGGCGTCGTCCGCTCGTCAGCGTCCACGAACAGGATCCACTTGGCGTCCACTTGCTCCATCGCTGCGTTGTGGAATTGGGCGTAGTTCTCGAAAGGGTGCTGGAACACCTCTGCCCCGGTGCTGCGGGCGAGCTCCAGAGTCCCGTCACTGCTGTAACAGTCGAAGACGACGCGGCGATCTGCCCAGGCGACGCTCTCGAGGCAGTCCAGGATGTTCTCTTCCTCGTTCAGGGTGGGGATGATGGCGGTGATGCTCATCGGGCGCCTCTCCAGACGCGGATAACCTCTCGGCAGGCCTCAGCCATCTCCTGCGCGCCCTCTTCTTCCATACGCCGTCGCATGCCGATGTGGACCATGGCCTGGGCCACGCGCCAGGTCAGCGGCCCGTGATGCCGTGCATAGAGCCGCGCGCGGCTCGTCCAGAGGTTAACGAAAGAGCGGATGGGCACCTGGGAGGTCGACTGGCCAGCGTGATGGATCACCTCGGCGGTCGGCGCGCACAGAGCGCCCCACCCGGCATCCCGCATACGCCAGCACCAATCGATCTCCTCACAGTACATGTGGTACATCTCGTCGAACAGTCCCACATCTTCGATGGCCTCCCGTCGCACCAACATCGAGGCACCCAAGGGGTGGTCGATGGGGAAAGGTCGCTCGCCCTCGTAGAGGCGTTGGGGATAGCGCCCATTGAGTGGCGTGTTGTAGAGCTTCTGGGGCAGGGTGAAGAGCTCGAAGGCCAGCTGGAACAGCCCGGGGAAGTGGAAGGCTCCCTGTTGAAGCGATCCGTCAGGGTAGAGAAGCTTCGCTCCTGCTATGCTTGCAGAGGGGTCGTGCTTCAGCGCCGCTAAGAGCGCAGTCGTCGCCCCGGTCCGCACCTCCGTATCTGGGTTCAGCAGCCAGACGAAGGCGTTATAGCGTGAGTTTTCTGGGTCACGGAAGAGCTCGCGGAGCGCCAGGTTGTTGGCGGCCGCGAAGCCCAGGTTCTCGTCTTGGGTGATGAGATGGACGGCTGGAAACTCATTCGCTACCATCTCCGGTGTACCATCGGTTGACGCATTGTCCACCACCCAGATTGGGGCTTCGACCTTTGAGTGATGCAAATCGTCGTAGAGGGAGCGCAGGCACGAGGCCAGCAGCTCCCTCACGTTCCAGCTGACGATGACGACCGTCAGGTGCGGCATATCCATCCGAGGAAGGCTTATACGAACCGCTCCCGAATCTCCGCGCTGACGTAGTCCAAGATCGCTACGGTGATGGCGATGAACCAGACCGCGATTCCCGCTGCACGGAAATTGAGCAAGCGGATGTACTGGATCAAGATGAAGCCGATACCGCCACCCCCCACCAGGCCGACGACGGTCGACATACGGACGTTGATGTCCCAGCGGTAGATGGAGAAGGAGACGAAGGGCGGGATCATCTGCGGTACCACGGCGAAGGCGATGGTCTGCAAACGCGTTGCCCCGGTGGACTGGATGGCCTCGATAGGCCCGGGGTCGATGCTCTCGATGGACTCGGAGTAGAGCTTGCCGAGGGCAGCGATAGTGTGGATGGTGAGAGCCACGATGCCGGCGAAGGGGCCCAGGCCGACCCACTGAGCAGCGATGATGACCCAGATGAGGGGCTCGATGGAGCGCACGATATTGAGAACGCCCCGGGTGACGTAGTAGACGCCCATGGAGAACCAGGAGCCGGACATCAGGTTGCGGGCTGCCAGGAAGCTGATGGGGACGGCGAAGATGATGCCGAAGAACGTGGCCATCATGCCCAGGAAGATGGTCTCGATCATACGCTCGATGCTCAGGCGCAGCGGCTCGCTGGCAATGGGAGGACCGACGTCGGAGACCTGCCTCAACTCCACATAGTGGATCTGCGGACCTTCTGCGCTCGGTGGAAGGAGCCGATAGGGCATGCGGACCTCGACCTGGAAGGTCCCTTGGTCGTCGGTCTGTACGGTGACGTACTCGCCCTCCTGGCGCACCCGGAACTCGTTTCCGATGGGATCCTCCCACCAGACTTGGGTCTCAGTGTTGGGCGCGAAGTTCTCGCCGGTGACCGTGAGCATCGTGCCCGGCACGATGTCGTTGTCCTCGTCCAGCTCGGAGAGCTCGCCGCACGTGGGCTCTGCTTTCAAGTAGGGTTCGCCGGATTCCTTCTCCGGCGGTTCGGGCGGATCCTCGGTGCACGGACTCTGAATGGGAGCCCTGGCACTGATCGTCTCGGTCCTTCGCGTCACAGCCGCTTGCCAGGGCCACATCACGCGAGAGAAGAGGGGCCAAGTGTCAGAGATTTCTGTTACTGCCTTGTACAGATCGATCTCGCTGATCTGCCATCCTAACGTGAAGAAGAGCACTAGGATCAAGATGAAGACCCAGAAGATGCCTCTCTGTTCTGGATGGGCCAGTCGGTAGGCATCTAGGGCACTGAGGAGCCACAGCAGGGCCGTGGCCCCGATCATCAGGCCTACGAAGAAGGGACGACGGCCAAAAGCTCTGGTCAGCTTCGCCATCGCCGTCGGTTCTCGATGGGCCAGAGCGTCGATGCGCCAAGCGAGCAGGCCAATAACGCTGATCACCGAGCCAAGGATGAGTATCCCCCGCCAGACCTTTCGCGCCAGAAACTGCCCCACGCCGGGAAGCAGCAGGGAGGCCACTCCCGCTACGGGGGGCGATACCAAACTCTGGGCGCTCTCCTCTTGTGTGGTTCGTGTCACCATCAGCTCAGTCCTCCCTCCCCTGGGCCAGCGCTTACCCGGACCGCTTCCTCACCGTAGATGTCCTTGAACTCGGCATCCGACATAGCGCGGATCTGCTCGCGGGTTCCTCGGTAGACGATCTCGCCCGCGCGCAGGCCGATCACGCGCGAGGCGTACTCCTGGATGAGATCCAGGTAGTGCAAACTGCACAGAATCGTCATGTCCTCCTCCTGGTTTAGATCTTCCAGATGATCGAGGATGGAGTGAGCCAGCACGGGGTCGAGGCTGGCCACCGGCTCATCGGCCAGGATCATCTCCGGATCCTGCATCAGCGCCCGGGCGATGCCTACGCGTTGCTGCTGTCCGCCGCTCAACTCGTCCGCCCGCTTATGGGCCTGGTCGGCGATTCCCAAGCGTTGCAGGGCGGCGCTTGCCTTTTCTCGATCTCTCCTGGGGAACTGGCGCAGGACGCTGGGCCACTGGCGCACGTACCCCAGCCGGCCTCCCAGCACGTTCTCCATCACCGTCGAACGCTTGACCAGGTTGAAGTGCTGAAAGACCATCCCGATCTTACGCCGGATCTTCCGCAGCTCTGTCGCATCGGCTGCCGTGATGTCCTCTCCGTCCCAGATGATCCTCCCCTCGGTGGGCTCGATGAGTCGGTTAATGCAGCGTAGCAGTGTCGACTTGCCCGAGCCACTCAGGCCGATGATGATGAGGAACTCGCCCTCCTCCACGGTGAAGCTGACGTCCTTGAGGGCGACGGTCCCGTCGTCGTAGACTTTGGTCAGATTCTTGACCTCAAGCATGCATCCTCCATTTCGGTTACTCGAGGTGCTGCGCTATAGACTCGGTATCGAGTGATCCCGTGTCCTTCCATTCTGAGCTTGTCGAAGCCTGCGAGAGTAGACGTCGTAGGCTTCGACACACGCAGGACGCGAAGACACGCTGGTGCCACGAAGGGGGGCCCGGCCCCCCTTCGTGCAATACTCTACCCGCTCTCGGATCAGTCGCTTTGCAGATCCTCGATGCTCACGCCCGACGCCTGCAGCACCTGTCGGAACGGGTCATAGAACTCGTCTCCTTGTTTCTCCAACGCGGCCCAGCTATAGGCGGTGTCTAGAGCTTCCTGCCCCTCCTCAGTGTCGGAGATGGTCAGGAGTCCCTCCACGATCTGGCTCTTCAGCTCCTCATCCATGTCCGGGATGAACTGAACGCCATCGTTGGGGATGTCGGCGGTGACGTGGAAGACGACGACCTTCTCCATCACGTCCGGCTGTTCTTCCTCAAGCGTACCACGTGCGTCTACGTAGGTGGCACCGGCATCGCAGTCGCCGTTATAGACCGCTGCGACGACCGCGTCGTGGCTGCCGGCGTCAACGATCTCGGCAAGATCTTGCTCAGGATTGATCCCCTCAGCTCGCATGGAGAGGCTGGGGATGATCCAGCCGCTGGTGGAGAGTGGGTCGGGGCGGCAGAAGGTCTTCCCTTCCAGGTCCTCAATACCCTCGATGCCGCTGTCGGCCTGGGTGATGAGCTGCCCGTTGTAAGTGGGGCTGCCGAAGCGGACGGCGACCAGTTCGGCCTCGATGTCGCAGCGCTCGTTAGCCAGCACGTACGCGAAGGTGGCCAGGGAGCCCATGTGCGCCTCGGGCGGGTCGCTGCACATCGCCTCGATCACGCCGGCATATTCCGTCGCCACGTTCGTCTCGAAGTAGAGCCCAGTCTCATCGTTCAGAAGGTTAGCGACCTCCTGGGCTCCAGTGGCCACCTGCTCGGTCTCGCCTGAGGGCACGAAAGACCAGACGATGGGGTTTTCCTCCGACTCGCCGAGAGCTGCCTCGCCACCGCAGCCGCTCAAGGCGACCACCGTGCCGACCAACAGCAGGGCGAGCATCGTTACGAGAATCTTCCTAGACATATCTCTGCTACCTCCTTTGATTGATTCTTCACTGTGTACGGAGTTCCTAATGAGCGAGTATGTGACGCTTGGCCTGGGTGATGCTGCCGAGGTGGTGATTCTCTGGCTATCCCTCCTTTCTGGTCGTGCCGATTCCCAACTCACCTGGGAAAGCCACACGACGCAAGCCCTCAGCTTCACGTCCTAGCGACTGCAGACGTTTCTCATTATCGCACAAGACTCTTAACGGCTCATTAAGGCGACGTTAGATGGTCTTTAAGCGACCAAGTGTATAATATCTCCGAAGGGAGCGGAGCGCAAGTTCTGCGGCCTATGCAGCCACAGCCTACGGCACCTCAATGAGCAGCGAGACCGGATCGACGCGATCGTTGACCGGTGAGATCTCCACGTCCTCGTGGATCAGACCGGCCCAACAGTACTGCTCCTGGCGGGCCTTCACAACATCGACAAAGCGGATGCCTCCCGTCACCACGGCGCGCGTGAAGGGCGGTAGGTAAAACTGCCCGTTTCTCTCCACCAGGACGCTCTCATCGCCCACGGCCCAACGCCACGGGTAGTTGGTCGTCGCATTTTCGCAGTGGATGGCGACGCGAAAGACGCCCGACTGAATGTACTCGCCCAAGGTGGCGTAGTTCTGATCGCTCTCATAAACGGTACCTGGTGGAGGCCCGCTGGTGCGGATTGGGGCCGGGCTGTCGTTTTCCACGGTCAACGTGAACGTCAGCGTCTCGCCGAGTGGGACGCTCTGAGAGGACCACGCCACCTCGCCGTTGAAGATGTAGGCCATCGGCACGCCGCCTCCTCGGATGGTGAGCGTGGTGGTCGCCACCGTGCGCTGCCCCACGACGTCCTCGGCCTCGGCGTAGACGACGTACTCGCCATCCGGTGGCGGCTGTGCGCCGTCGTCGACGCCGGCGTCGTAATCGAACGCGTAAACCCCGGCCTGCCCTTCGCGAG
>CAZEQC010000058.1:0-21342 GCA_964514285.1 uncultured Anaerolineales bacterium
CGTCGATGCCCCAGCCGTCGGTCTCCGAGTCGACGATCTCCTTGATGCTCTCGGCAATTTGCTCCCGCTCGGTGAGGACGAAGTCCATCTCGCTGTTGCCGATCACGTCACGCAGCGCGGCCTGGGTGTACTGACGGATGGCGAAGGCGTAATCCTCGATCTTGATGATCGCATCCTCCGGCTTGATCACCTTGAAGTAGACCACGGCGTTCACCAACATGGGGATGTTATCCTTCGTCATCACCTCCTGGCGTGGAATCTCCGCCGTCTTGATGCGCATGTCGACCTTCTCCATCGTCTGCAAGATGGGTATGACCAGCGTGAGACCCGGTTCCCGCATACCGGCGTACTTGCCCAGCGTGAAGACGACACCCCTCTCGTACTCGAAAAGCAGCCGGACGGAGCGCAGCACCACCACCAGAACGACGAGCAAACCACCGACGAAGAAGCAACCGCCAATCGTGACAAAATCCTCCACAGGATCCTCCTTATGCTTGTGGGGCCAACCGCCCCGCGGTGCCAACAGCCTCTCGATCCATTATAATCTCACGCCCTCCCCAGGGCAAGTGCCTATACTGTCGCCCTTCAAATCCTCGTCAAGTGTGCTACAATAGACCAAGCGAACAGACCAGCAGCGGACGCTGTCACCCGCTTGCCCAAGCGAAAGGAGAGCCTATGCTTACCTACGACATCCCCCTCGTTCCCGGCCCGACCCGCGTGCCGGAGTCGGTGCGACGCGCTTACCTGACCGATTACGGCTCCGCGGACCTGGAGCCCGAGTACGTCGAGCTCTATGCCGAGGTCCAGGATCAATTGCGCACCATCCTCAGCACCGAGAGCCAGATCGCCCTGATGACCGGCGAGGGCATGATCGCGCTCTGGGGCGCGCTCAAGAGCTGCATCCAGCCCGGAGATCGCGTCCTCGCCGTCAGCACCGGCGTCTTCGGACACGGCATCGGGGATATGGCCGCCGCCATCGGGGCTGACGTCCAGTGGGTCGAGTTCGGCTACGACGAGATCCTCCAACCAGGCCCGGTCGAGGAGGCCATCCAGGCCTTCCAACCCAAAATGGTGACCGCCGTCCACTGCGAGACCCCCTCGGGCACGCTCAACCCCGTCGGCCAGGTGGGCGAGCTGGTGCGGCACTACGACGTCCCCCTCTACTACGTCGACACGGTTGCCAGCACCGCCGGCACGCCGGTCCTCACCGACGCCTGGCGCATCGACCTCTGCCTGGTCGGCACCCAGAAGGCCCTCTCCGCCTTCCCCGACCTGGCCGGGATCGCCGTCAGCGACCGGGCCTGGGACATCATCGCCGAGGTTGACTACGCCGGCTACGACGCCCTGCTCCCCTACCGCGACGCGCTGGAGAACGCGTGGTTCCCCTACACCCCCGCCTGGGCTAGTCTGGCGGCCCTGCACGAAGCCTGCCGCATCGTCCTCGACACCGGGTTGGATCACGTCTACGCCCGCCACGCCGAGGTCGCATCCCACTGCCGACAGCGGGCTCAGGCGTTGGGCCTCGCCCTCTACCCCGTGGACGAGCAGGCCTGCTCC
Source organism: uncultured Anaerolineales bacterium (assembly GCA_964514285.1). Taxonomy (GTDB): domain Bacteria; phylum Chloroflexota; class Anaerolineae; order B4-G1; family B4-G1; genus SKLM01. Next base: position 1,558 of record CAZEQC010000058.1, read on the forward strand.
CCCACCGTCACCGCCCTCCAAGTCCCCGAGGGCACGACGTGGGAGGCACTCGACCGGCGACTGCGCGACCACGGCATGGTCATCGCCGGCTCGTTGGGCCCCCTGGCGGGGAAGGTCTTCCGCATCGGCCACATGGGTGCTCAGGCCGATCAGGAGCTGGTCGACCGCGGCATGGACGTCCTGGCTCGGGTCCTCGACCGTTAAGACCTCGATCTACCCAAGGGCTCGAAGACTGTCCAAGCAGCTCGAAGGGGGTCTGTGACCCCCTCTCCAACCTCTCCTCCAGCCCCACCCCCGCGGGTCCCAGACCCGCCGGGCAGATCAGAGCAGCTCAATCCAGGCTGCCCCAGCTAGCTCAGATGGGATCTAGGATCCCCATCTCCGCCTTCCCGATCTCGTCTCTATGCACCCGCTCCGCCAGCGCGATGGCCCCCAGCACCCCGGCCTGGCCTCCCAGGGCGGGGGGGACGACCATCTCGTCGATCGCCTCCGTGATCGCCGGATCCTGGACGTAGCCGCCGAGAAGGTCCTGCAGCTCCGAGCGCACCAGGGGGAAGAGGAAGCGCCGCTCCATCACACCTCCGCCCATGATGATACGCTGAGGCGAGAGGATGCAGACAATCCCCATCAAGCCCAACGCCAAGTAGTGCGCCTCCAACGGCCAGGCCGGGTGATCCTCCGCCAACGCCTCCCCCGGCACTCCCCACCGCGCCTCGATCGCCGGCCCCGCCGCTAGGCCCTCCAGGCAGTCGCCGTGGTAGGGGCAGACTCCCTCGAAGGGATCCCTCTCCAAGTCGTGCGGAACTCGGACGTGTCCCATCTCTGGATGCACCAGACCGTGGAGCAGGCGGCCCTCCACCATGGCACCTCCACCGATACCGGTCCCCACCGTCAGGTAGACGAACGTCTCGACGTGCTGGGCGGCCCCCCAGCGATGTTCCCCCAGAGCGGCGGCGTTCACGTCGGTGTCGAAGCCCACCGGCACGTCCAACGCGGGGCTGAGGCCCCGGGCCATCTGCCCCCGGATGTCCACATCTCTCCATCCGGGCTTCGGCGTGGTGGTGATCGTCCCGTACGTCGCCGACGACGGATCGGGATCCACCGGACCGAAGGAGCCGATGCCCAGAGCCGCGATCGGCTCGGGGTGCGCCTCAAAGAACCGGACGGCGCGCCCGATCGTCTCCTCTGGCGTCGTCGTCGAGAACTCGACCTGGTCGTCTATCGCCCCCGGCCCCCTGCCGACCGCACAGACAAACTTAGTCCCGCCCGCCTCAATCCCTCCGTAGACCGTCACGCCTCCGTCTCCTTCCGAAAGTAGGTCGGGGCTGCTACCCGACGGATTGGGAGATCGGGCCCGTCCCCCGACATCGACCTAATTACCGTACGTCTCGTCGTAATCCTCAATCGCCGCCCGCACCACCCGCAGTGCGTACTCACGGTCGCAGACTTGCTCGATCGACATCTGTGACTCCCCACCAGGGATCAGCTTATACGTGCTGAAATAGTGCTCCAGTCGGTTCACCAGAACCTGCGGCAACTCCGAGACGTCCTCGACGTCCCTCCAGAAGGGATCGTTTTCCAACACGGCGATAACTTTGTCGTCCGCCTCCCCGCCGTCGATCGCCTGTAGAACGCCGACCACCCGGGCGCTCAAGATCACCTCAGAGCGATTCATCGGTCGCTCGCTGATCACACAAATGTCCAGCGGATCCCCGTCCCCCCTCTCGGCCTTCGGCGAGAGCTCCTTGACCTGTCGACCGCAGTACGTGCGGGGGATGAAGCCGTATAATGTCGGCGGCTGCGAGGACGTGCGCTGCGGTCGATCGACCCACATATACCCGGTCTTCTTGTCGATCTCGTACTTGATCAGATCAAACGGCGTGATCTCGATGTAGGCGTGCACGATCTCCGGCGGATTCGGCCCCAAGTCCAGCCCGTGCCAGGGGTGGGGTCTCCAACGGTAGAACGGCTTCGGAAATGACATCGCATCAACTCCTTTCAATCTATCAAACGAACGGCCAGATCGCTGCTTACTGGTCACTGATCACTGCCCACTGGTCACTGATCACCGACCCCTGCCGCCTCAAAGGCCGCCATCACGATATCTCGCGCCCCCTCCTGAATCTTGGCCAGGTGCTCAGAGCCTTTGAAGCTTTCGGTGTAGATCTTATAGATGTCCTCGGTGCCCGACGGCCGGGCCGCGAACCACCCGTTCTCCGTCACCACCTTGAGTCCTCCAATCGGCGCGTCGTTGCACGGCGCCTGCGTCAGCTTGGCCACGATCTTCTCGCCGGCCAGCTCCTCACGCTCCACCATCTCCGGGGAGAGTTCCTTCAGCGCCTTCTTCTGGGCCTTGCTCGCCGGCGTGTCGATGCGCTCATAGACCGGGCTGTCGAACTGCTCCTCCAGGGCCGCATAGTGCTCGCTGGGGTCGCGCCCCGTCTTGGCCGTGATCTCCGCGGCCAGCAGGTCGAGGATCAGGCCGTCCTTGTCCGTGGTCCAAACCGTGCCATCCTGGCGGAGGAACGACGCCCCGGCGCTCTCTTCCCCGCCGAAGCCCAGCCAGCCCTCCAGCAGCCCGTTGACGAACCACTTGAAGCCCACCGGCACCTCACACAGATCGCGGCCCAAGCTTGACGCCACGCGGTCGATCATCGAGCTGGAGACCAACGTCTTCCCCACCGCCACATCGTCCCCCCACGCGGGCCGGTTCTGGAACAGGTACCAGACCGCCACCGCCAGGTAGTGATTGGGGTTCATCAACCCTCCGTTGCGGGTGACGATGCCGTGGCGATCGTAGTCCGTGTCGTTGCCGAAGGCGATGTCGAAGCGATCGCGCAGATCTAGCAGGCTCGCCATGGCGTACTGCGACGAGGGGTCCATGCGGATCTTGCCGTCGTGATCCACCGTCATGAACGAGAACGTGGGATCTACCTGCCGGTTCACCACCTCCAGATCCAGACCGTACGTCTCTGCGATGGGATCCCAGTACGCCACGCCGGAGCCGCCCATCGGGTCGACGCCGATCTTCAGATCCGACGCGGCGATCGCCTCCATATCGACGACGTTCTGCAGATCCTCCACATAAGGCGTCACGTAGTCGTACCACTGGGTGGTAGTCGCCTGCAACGCCTGCTCCAACCTCATACGTTCGACGGCCCTCAGGCCGTCCTCGAGAATCTCGTTAGCGCGCCTCTCGATCTGACGCGTCGTCTCGGGCGCAGCCGGGCCGCCCTCGGGCGGGTTGTACTTGAATCCCCCATCGCTGGGCGGGTTGTGGGACGGTGTGATCACGACACCGTCGGCCAGCCCCTCCGACCGCCCGCGGTTGTAGGTCAGGATGGCGTGCGAGATCACGGGCGTCGGCGTGTAGCCAAAACCCTCCTGGATCAGGACCTGCACCTCGTTCGCCGCGAAGACCTCGATAGCGGTGCGCAGCGCCGGTTCCGAGAGTGCGTGGGTGTCCATGCCAACATACAACGGTCCGTTCACACCCATCTCGGCCCGCAGTTCAACAATGGCCTGGCACATGGCCAGCACGTGATCCTCGTTGAAGCTCCGCTCCAGCGACGATCCGCGATGGCCCGAGGTGCCAAAGGAGACCCGCTGCGCCGGATCGCCAGGGTCGGGCTTGTCCGTGTAGTAGGCGGCTACCAGCCGCGGAACGTTGACCAGAAGCTCCGGTGGAGCCTTCCTACCTGCCAATTCGTGTACGGCCATCAATCCCTCCCTTGTGCGTTCATCAACCGTAACGACCCGCCGCTGCCGTACGATGACGTGCGAGGGGTCAGAAGCCCAGCTCGTCGTGCAAGACAACTGCGTTCTCAAGTATACGTCATCTTGAGCTTTGATCAAGTCTTGACGTGCCCGGGCTTTCGCAGCGGGTCGCGTCTGCGTAAGGTCTACAGCCGGAAGAGAGGGAAGTGAGGCCCGAAGGTGTCGGGCACGGCGTCCCCAGATCCAGGCAGACCTGGGGACGAGATCACAATCACGAGGGGTACGCCGGGCCCCGTTTAGCCCAGCGTGTTGACGTTGTTCAAATCCTCAAAGGCCTGTGTCAACCGCTCCTTAAACGACTGCTCGCCTTTCCTCAGCCACTTCCGAGGATCGTAGTACTTCTTGTTGGGCAGGTCATCGCCCTCCGGGTTGCCGATCTGGCTCTGCAGGTAGGCCTCGTTCTCCTGGACGTAATGCCGCACCCCGTTCCAGAAGGCCCACTGGGTGTCCGTGTCGATGTTGAACTTGATCACCCCGTAGGAGACGGCCTCCCGGATGTCCTCCAGGCTCGAGCCTGAGCCGCCGTGAAAGACGAGATTGAGCGGCTTGTCGCCAGTGTCATACGTCTCCTGGATATGCTTCTGGCAGTCCCGCAGGATCTTGGGTCGCAGCGTCACGGCGCCGGGCTTGTACACGCCATGGACGTTCCCGAAGGCAGCCGCGATGGTGAACTTATCGCTCACCTTCATCAGCTCCTCGTAAGCGTAGGCCACCTCCTCCGGCTGCGTGTAGAGGCGAGAGCTGTCGACGTCGCTGTGATCCACGCCGTCCTCCTCGCCTCCCGTGATGCCCAGCTCGAGCTCCAGCGTCATGTCGATCTTGCTCATGCGCTCCAGGTAGCGCTTGCACGTCTCGACGTTCTGCTCCAGCGGCTCCTCGGAGAGGTCGAGCATGTGCGAGCTGTAGAGGGGTTCCCCGTGCTGCTCGTAGTACGCCTCCCCGGCGTCCAACAGACCGTCGATCCAGGGAAGCAGCTTCCTGGCGGCGTGGTCGGTGTGCACGATGACGGGCACGCCGTACAGCTCGGCCATCTGGCGCACGTGCTGCGCGCCAGAGACGGCCCCGGCAACGGCCGCGCGTTGGTGCTCATTGCTCAGCCCCTTGCCCGCGAAGAAGGTCGCTCCGCCGTTCGAGAACTGAATCATGATCGGCGAGTTGACATCCCTAGCCGTCTCCAGTGCGGCGTTGACGGTGTTGGTGCCCACCACGTTGACGGCCGGTAGGGCGAATTGGTTCGCTTTGGCCACGGCGAGTATTGTCTGTACATCATCCCCGGTCACCACCCCGGGGGCGATCTCGTCCCTCAAGCTTGACATATCTGCCTCCTAGTCTATGGGCCTAGTCTATGGGCCTAGTCTATGGGCCTAGTCTATGGTCCCAGTCGATTGGCACCATTATACTACAGGATGCCTTTACATCCCAACATCGGATGCCGGCCCCCTCCGTTCTATCCCCGCCCGACCACGACTTGTGCTCCCTCTGTCGCCTTGCACACGTAGACGCTGGGCACGATACCCGTCTTCTCCCTATAGCAGACAACCACCGCCTCGGCGAACGTATCAGCGGCATCAGCATCAACGAGGGCCAACGCGCAGCCGCCAAACCCGGCCCCCGTCATGCGGGCCCCGTTGCAGCTCCCTTCCCCACGAGCACAGGCGACCATAGCGTCCAGTTCCTCGCTCGACACCTCGAAGTCATCCCGTAGGCTGGCGTGGCTGGCATTCATCAGCCGACCCATGCCCGCGGCGTCGCCCTGGCGCATCGCCTCGACCGCCTGCAGCGTCCGTGCGTTCTCGGTGACGACGTGGCGGGCACGGCGGCGCGTGATCTCGTCCAGCTCGGCGGCGTGGATGTCGAGTTGCTCGACGCTCACGTCCCGCAGCGCCTGAACGCCGAGGGCCTCCGCCGCTGCCTCACAACGAGCGCGCCGCTCGTTGTAAACCGAGTCGACCAGCCCGCGGCGGGTTGCCGTGTCCAGCACCACCACGACGGTGCCCGGCGGCAGCGGCACTGCCTCGGTCTCCAGTGAGCGGCAGTCGATCAACAGGGCATGGTCGGCCCGTCCCGCCGCCGAGATCATCTGGTCCATGATGCCACAACGCATGCCCACCCAATCGTTCTCCGCGCGCTGGCACAGCCTCGCCATCGGTTTAGGATCCCACGGCAGGTCCGAAACGGCGGCAAAGGCCCGCGCCGTCGCCAGCTCCAGCGCAGCCGATGAGGAGAGACCTGCGCCGCGGGGCACGTCCCCGGCGAAGACGCCCTCCCATCCCCGCAGCCCATAGTCCGCCTCCTGCAGCGACCAGGCGACGCCCTTCAGATACTCGGCCCAACCAGCGTCGCTCCTCTCCAGGCCGTCCAGCGCGAAGCTCGTCTTCTCATCGAAGTCCAGGGCGTGCGCGTGGACCTCGCCATCATCACGGGGTCGCAGTGCGATCCAAATGGCGCGGTCGATGGTCATCGGCAGCACGAAACCATCGTTGTAGTCGGTGTGCTCACCGATCAGGTTGACCCGCCCCGGCGCGCGGACGACGAGACTCGGCAGCACGCTGAAACGGCCTTCAAACGCCTGCACAACCCGCTCTCGAATGGACATATGTGCTACCACCCCTATCAAGAAAGGTTGATGTGGAACCACCAGGTTTGGGAACCCTTGGCGGGCAGCTCCCCGTACTCACTCCAATGATGAACGGCCGTGTCCAGGGTGTCCGGCGCGCCAATGCACGGCTCTAGGCCCAGGTAGAAGCACTGGCCCACCGTCGGGAAACACTCGTCGAAGCCACCCAAGTCGAACTGCCCCATGTAGTCGGCCCCGTAGGCGGGCAGACAAGCAGCGCAGCGCTCGTGGGAGAAAGCGGGATTCTCAAACAGCCACTCCCGGCCCCGGCGTCGGTCGAAGATCTCCACCACCTTGCCGCCCCAGCCGGGGATGACGGTGAGACGTACCGCATCATCATCGAGCTGCAGCGCCGGCAGCCCCTGGAAGTTGATCCTGTCCATCTAGCCCCGCCGGCAGATCACCACGCCCCGCCCCGGGACCTCCACCACCCCATCGCACGGCGCCCCCGTCAGCGCGTCACGGTAGCCCGTCTCGACAAGCTTGACCGTCGCCACGTGCGCGGTGAAGTTCAGCAGGAAGATGACTTCGCTCTTGTCAGCGGTCCGGCTCATCACCTTGACGCCGTCAGGGGCGCTCGCCAGCGGCCCGACGCCCGCCCGCGGCAGTAGCCGGGCCAACAGGGCATCGGCCAGCTGGTCGTCGGCCCAAGCGCCACAATAGATCACACCGCCGTCGCCAACGACGTTCAGCGTCGCCGCTGGACGACCATCGAGGGGGCCGTCGACGAAGCGCGCCATCACCTGGGCAGTGGTCGGCTCCAGCGCCTCGGCCCAGAGCCTGACCTCGAAGGAGGCTCTCGAAGATTCGGACATCCACAGCGCGTAGGTCACGTCGGGGGGAAGGCTATGCCAGGCCTCCACGGTCGCCCCGACCAGGTCGGTCAGCAAGCCTGGCAGGGGCACGTCCACCACCCGGTTGCTCGTCGTCTTGAACCCGGAGCGCACGGAAAGGAGCAAATGGCCGCCCCGCTCGACGTAGTCCAGGAGATGCTCGGCCAGCGCCTCGTCCACCAAGAAGAGCGTGGGGGCGATGACCAGCTTGTACCGCCTCAGATCCCGCATCGGAGGCACCAGGTCGACAGGGACGCCCTGGCGCTGAAGCGTCCGGTAGTAGGTAAACGTGTGGCGCAGATAGCCAAAGTCGGCGTTGTGCGGTTGAAGCTCGAGCGCCCAAAGATCCTCATAGCTGTGCAGCAGCGCCACCTCCGCCGGGACGGAGCCCCCCCGCACGACGTCCATCAGCGCCCGCTCATCGCGCACGGTCCGCACGTCCTGCAGGCCCTGCGCCGGCTCGCCGTCGTGCCGCAGCAGCCCGCTGTGATACTGCTCCTGCGCGTGCAAGCAGGCTCGCCAACGGAAATAGACGACGGCGTCAGCGCCGTGGGCGACGGCGTCCCACGTCCAGAGCCGTACCACGCCGGGCTGAGGCGTGGGGTTGTGGACGGCCCAGTTGATGGGGCCGGGCTGCTGCTCCATAATCCAGAAGGGGGCGTCCTTCAACCCGCGCATAAGGTCGTGCGCCATACCGACCACCATCGGGTCGCCCACGTCGTAGGCGTGACGCCCGTCGCTGGTCGACGCAATGGGATAGAGCAGCTCGCTCAACCGATCGGTGTGACCCGTGGGATAGTTATCCCAGGTGATGAAATCAAGCGGAGCCGATAGCTTATGGTAATCGAGGTCCGAGAAGAGGCCCATCAAGTTCGTGGTGACGAACTGCGCCTCGGCGATCCTGCCCCGTAGGACGTCGATCTGGAGCTGCTGGTAGTCGATCCACGCATCGGAGGAGAAGCGGCGATAATCGAGGGCGTGGCTGGGATTGGGCTTCTCATCGGGTGGAGGCGGCGCTCCAATCTGCGACCAAGCTGTGTACTCCTGTGACCAGAAGACCGTGCCCCAGGCCTCGTTGAGCGCCTGCAGGCTGCCGTAACGCTCCCGCAGCCAACGCTGGAACGCCGCCACGCAGTTATGACACGTACAGCGAGCCGTCCGGCCGCCCCCGAACTCGTTGTCGATCTGCCAGCCGATGACGTGCTCGTGATGACCGTAGCGAGTCGCCATGGCCGCGACGACGCGCCAAGTCTGCTCACGGTAATCGGGGCTGTTGGCGCAGTAGTGGCGGCGCCCACCGAAGCTGCGGCGACGACCCTCCATATCGAGCGGCAGGATGTCCGGATAGCGACGCGTCAGCCAGGCTGGCGGCGCCGCGGTCGGGGTGCACAACACGATACTCAAGCCCTCCGCCGTCAGCAGCTCGATGGCCCGGTCGAGCCACGCCCACGTAAAGGCCCCTTCCTGTGGCTCGATCCTGGACCAGGCGAACTCCGCCAAGCGCACCACCTCCAGCCCCGCCTCCCGCATCATCGCAGCGTCGGTGGCCCAACGTCGCTCCGGCCAATGCTCCGGATAGTAGTCAACCCCCAGCATAATCCCTCCCTCTATCCCTGCCCCCAGGCCCGCACGCAGTCAACGGCTCGCTGCCAGCGAGCATAGGCCGCCTCACGCTGATCGGACGAGATCTGTGGCTCGTACGTCGTCTGGCCGCCTGGCAGCGGCGGCAGGTCCGAGACATCGGCCCACACACCGGCCCCCAGCCCGGCCAGCAGCGCAGCAGCGCGGGCAGCGGTCTCGATGAAACTTGGCCGCACGGTCGGAACGCCCAGTTGGTCGGCCATAATCTGACAGGCCTCATCGCTGGCCGAGATCCCTCCTCCCAGATGGAGACGCTCTACCTGCAGGCCCGTCTCCTCATAGATCGTGTCGAGGATAGCGTGCACCTGATGGCCCAGTGACTCCAGAAATGCTCGGGCGATGTGCGCGCGTGTCGTGCCCAAGGTCAACCCCAGGATGGTGCCCCGGGCGTTTCTATCGTCGTAGGGGACGTTCAGCCCTGTGAAGGCCGGCACGAAGACCACGCCAGCCGCATCTGGCACTGAGGCAGCCAGCTCCCCCACCTCCCCGTCACGGTCGAAAAGACGGGCCTTCTTTCGCATCCACCGAATCACAGCCCCGGAGACCGTCGTATCGGCCTCCAGACAATAGGCTGGCCCGTCGCCCAGATGCCAGGCGAAGTAGACGTTGATCCTATCTTGGTTTGGTGCCCGCTCCCCTAAGAAAACGTCGACGAAGGACGCCGTTCCGTGGGTGCACTCGGCATCACCCACCTCTCGACAGCCATGGCCGAACAGGCCAGCTTGCTCGTTCCCGATCATCGCCGTGACTGGCACGCTGGCCGTGGCGCCGCCGCCGCTCACGGACAGGGTACCGAAGTTATGGACCGTGGGCACCGCCGACGGAAGCGCCTCGCGAGGCACGTCTAACAGGTCCAGCCAGGCCTGCCAATAGCGCTGCGCTCGGAAGTCGTACAGGCCAGTGGCTTGGACCAGAGAATAGTCCATCTGGTGGTCCCGGGGATGCCCCATGGTCGCCAGCAACCACGCGGCCGAAAGCCCCACACGCAACCGTCCCGCCCGGGCCGCCTCCACCACCCTCGGATCGTGCGCCATGCGCCATGCCAGGTGCAGCGCAGAGCTGTAGGGGCCGGGGGCATAGCCGAGGCGGCGGCGACACTGATCCGCCAAGCGCCAGCCCTCTATCGCCTCCAGCATTGGCAGTGTGCGCAGATCCTGCCAACTGATGGCCTGGGCCAGCGCTTGGCCGGTTCGGAGATCCCAGACGAAGTCCGTGTTGCGCTGGCCGGCGATGCCACAGCTGGCGATCTCGGCCGGGCGGCAGCCGGCATGCTCGATCGCCTCGGCAACGGCCGCAGTCACGCCAGCGGCCACGGCATCTGGCTCGTGTTCCACCCACCCAGGACGCGGATGTACGGACGCGAGGGCCCGATAGCCGTAACCGCACACCTCCCCCTCGCGATCCAGGATCAACGCACGGCTGCCGCTGCTCCCCTGATCAATGCCCAGGACGTAAGGTTGGTCCACCATGTAGGTCGGTTCCTCATTGAAGGCTGCTTATTCGTCACGCAGAAGCGCGAGAGGTCACCCTAACGCGGCAGAAGATCGCTCAGCGTGCGGAGGACGTAGCGCGGCCGCACCCGCGAGACTGCCAGGGCAGCCCGGTCAGTGGCGCCCGTCAAGGCGAGTGCGGTATCCATGCCGCTCTCCAGGCCCATACGAACGTCGGTCTCCAATCTGTCACCCGTCATGATACATCGAGCCGCCGGAAGGTTCAACAGCCCTAGAATCGCCTCCACCATGTGGTGCGACGGCTTGCCCACGACCTCCTCGCACTGGGTGTCGGTGCAGGCCTCGATGGCCGCAATCATGGCAGCCGCATCCGGCTGGCCTCCGTCGGGCGTGGGGCAGTAGCGGTCGGCATTGGTAGCGAAGAAGCGGGCGCCGGCGCGGATAGCGTCGAAGGCGATCTGGAGCTTGCGATAGACGAACGTGCGATCGAAGCTGGCGATGACGGCATCTACCCTATTCGCATTATCGGTCAGCTCGAAACCCGCCGTCTGGAGCTCCCGACGCAGCGGCTCCTCCCCCACGACGAAGAGCCGCGCGCCGGGAAGGCGACGGTTCAGAAAATCGACCATGACCCAGGAGGAGTTGATGACGTCCTCAACCGGCGTGGGCAACCCCAGGCGGCTCAGTTTGTCGGCGTAGGCGCCGCGGGTCTGAGTCGGGTTGTTGGACAGGAAGACGGTACGGCGACCTGCATCCCGCAGACGCGTGATCGTCTCGGCAACCGTGGGCAGCAGCGCATCCCCGAGATAGATCGTGCCATCCAGGTCGAAGATGTAGCCGTCAAACAGCTTTGTCGGCGTAGGCGATGTGGTGTGGTCCATACCTGGGGGTGATCCTATCCCTTCGTCGCACCCAGCGTCAAACCCGTGATGAAGTAGCGCTGGAGGAAGATGAAGATGATGATGGTGGGCACTGTAGCCAAGAGAGCGCCGGAGACGATCACGGTCCAGTCCATCACGTACTGCCCCTGCAGCGTGGCCAGGCCAGCCGTGACGGGCTTGAGCTTCTCGCTGCGTAGCAGCACGATCGCCCACAAGTAGTCATTGAAAATCCACGTGAACTCCAAGGTCGCCAGGGCGGCGATGGCTGGCACGGTGAGGGGCATCATGATCTGCCACCAGATGCGGAATTCGCTGCAGCCGTCAATACGGGCCGATTCCAGGATCTCGCCGGGCACCGTCCGCATGTAGTTGCGTAGCAGGAACGTGCAGAAACCCAGCTGAAACGCTGTATGGAAGGCGATGATCCCAGCGTGCGTGTTATAGAGCCCCAGAGCATCGGTGAGACGGAAGACCGGCAGCATCAACACCTGAAAAGGCAACATCATACCGCCAACGTAGAGGAAGAGCAGGAGCCTGTTGCCTCGAAAGCGAAAGCGAGCCAGGGCGTAGGCCGAGAGGGAACTGAGAAGAAGGGTCAAGATGAGGGAGGGCACCGTGATAATGAAGCTATTGGGCAGATAACGGCTCAAGCCTCCGCGCTCCCATGCCTCCACGAAGCTTCTCAGGCTCACTTTTTCCGGAAACGTCAGGAACCCGCGAGACATAATGTCGTCGTTCGTCCGCATAGAGGTGAGGATTGCTGCCCCGAAGGGTATCAGCCAGAAGACGGTGACCACGAGCAACCCCACGTAGCCCAATGTACGCCAGGGCGAGGAGAAGAACTTTCCTGCTGTCATAGCACCCTCCTAGTACTCCAGTTCGTCCTGCAGGACGCGATAGAGATAGATGAAGATGAAAACCGCGCTGATCAGGAACAGGATCACCGAAATGGCCGCGCCATACCCCATCTTGTAGTTGTTGAAGGCCTCGATGTACATGAAGTTGGCCAGCACGCTGGATGCATTGTGGGGACCGCCACGCGTCATGACCGACACCAGATCGAAGGCCCGCAGTGAGTCGATGATGCTGATCACGACCACAATCACGGTGACCGGCCCCAGCAGCGGGAAGATCACGTGCCGGAAGGTCTGGAAGGCGTTGGCCCCGTCGACCTTGGAGGCGTCCACCAGACCGGGGTCGATGCCCTGCAGGCCCGCCAGGTAGAGCACCATCACGTAGCCCACCTGGCGCCACACGGCCACGGCGATGATGGACCACATCACCAGGTCTGGGTCGCTCAGCCAGCCCTGTGCCAGGTCTCCTAGGCCGATGGTGCGCAGCGTCTCGTTGATCAGTCCGTTGGCCGGGTGGTACATCCACGACCAGATCAAACCACAGACGACCAGGGAGAGCACCAGAGGCGAGTAGAAACTGGCCTTGAAGACCTTGGCGCCGGGAATGTAGCGATTGAGCGCCATAGCCAAGGCCAGCCCGGCCGCCACCGGGACGGTGATGAAGGAGATGATCCACTTGAGGTTGTTCTTGAGCGACGTGTAGAAGACGCGATCGTTGAACAAGCGTCGATAATTACGCAGACCGATCATCTGCGGTTGGCTTAGCCCATCCCAATCTGTCAGACTGAGATAGAAGGTGTAGAACATCGGCCCGATGACCCACACCAGGTAGAGGATCAAGGGCACGAGAAGGAACAGATAAGGCGTCAGCTTGGAGCGCATACCCGTAGGCCTCCTCCCAGGGAAAAGAGGAGCCCGTGGGTAGGCCACGGGCTCCTTGCTCATAGATGGAGCTACTCCTCGGCCTCGAAGATCATCTGGCGCTCAGACTCCAAGCGGCTGAGGATGTCGTCGATGCTGCCTGGATTGTCCCAGAACTCCATGAAGCCGTTCATGCCCTCATCGGCCATCTCGGGGGTGGTGTCGCGATCATAGAACTGCGCCACGTAGTCAGCCCCGTCGATCAGCTCCAGACCCTTCTGCTGGACCGCATCGAACACGCTGGTGTCCACCTCTTTGTTGGTCGAGAGGCGACCGAGCTTCTCGGCGAAGTACTGCTGCGCTTCAGCCGAGCCCATAAAGGCCAAGAGCTGCTTACCGGTCTCCGGGTGCTGGGCGTTGGCTGCCATAAAGAAGCCGTCCGTGGGCGCGTCCTCGCCGATGGGGACCTCAGGATCGATGATGGGGAAGCGGAAGAAGTCGAGCTTCTCCTCCTCCTCTTCGGGGTAGCTGTCGCGGAGGAAATCGCCCATCAGGTACATGGCGGCGTCGCCATTACTGAGGAACTGCAACGCCTCGGACCAGCTGTAGGCGGCCGGATCCTCGATGAAGTAGTCATTCTCGATCAGAGGCTGCCAGTAATCGGTGAAAACCGTCTTCACCCGCGGGTCGTCGTAGGCCTCCTTGCCCAGCATCAGGTCGATGTGGAACTGGGGACCATTGACGCGCATATTGAGATAGTCAAACCATGCTGCAGCCGTCCAGCGGTACTTGGTGCCGATGGTCAGCGGCGTGACGCCGTTTGACTTGAGGGTCTCGCAGATCTCCAGGAACTCATCCCAGGTCTCGGGCGGCTCCAGGTCATACTCCTCGAAGATGTCCTTGCGGTAATACACAGCCCACCAGTACCAGCTGGCGGGGACGAAATACTGCTTCCCATCCACGGTGCTCAAGGCGCGGAACCCCTTGGGATAGCTCTCGTTCCAGCCCTCTTCCTCCCAGACATCGCTGATGTCCATAATCAGCCCCCTGTCGATGAAGAAGCGGGCACGGTTACCGGCGAACCAGGTCATCACGTCGGGCGGCGTCGAGGCCGTCAAATAGGCTCGGATGGCCTGCTTGAAGTCCTCGTGGGCGACCGTACTGTGCACGACATCGATGTTCGGGTTGTTCTCCTCGAACATCTGCACCAATTCGGCATCAGCCTCGCGGGGCTCGGGGTCACTCATGTAGGAGTTGTAGATCACAATCTGTTTCTCGACCTGCACCTCCTTCTCGACCTCAACCTCCTTGGTGACCTCCACCTCGACTTGCCTGGTAACCTCCACCTCCTCTTTCTCCGTCACGACCCGGGTAACCTCCACCTGCTCCGGCGTCGGCGCGGGCCCACAGGCGGTGAGCATTCCTGTGACGGTCGCCAGGGTCACGAGCACGAACAGAACCTTCTTCATTCTCTTTTCCTCCTGAATGTAATAGACTCCCGGTTTCCACAGGCAATTACGTGCTGGCGATTGAGCCTTTCCTTTCGATAGACACCTCCTTCATTCAGTCATGTTCACTAGCGTGACATAAACACGACCCGCGCTCGATCAGGCGAGCCCGGGTCAAAATCTGTTCGGGTGAGCGCTTGGGATCCTGGATGGTTTCGATCAGTAGATGCGCCGCCCGACATCCAGACTCCTTGAGAGGCTGCTGTAGCGTGGTCAAGGGAGGATCGAAGTAGGAGGCCAGAGGAATGTCGTCAAACCCAATCACGGAGACATCCTCTGGCACCTCGTGCCCGGCCTCGCCAAGAGCACGGATGGCACCAACGGCCATACGGTCATTCTGCGCGAAAACAGCGGAGAAGGGATGACCTGTGCTCAGCAAGTGGTGCGCCGCCTCGTAGCCGGACGTGGCTGACCAATCGCCGCGAACCATCAACGTCGAATCCAGCGTCAGCCCCGCCTCGGCCATCGCCTCCCGGTAGCCTTCAAGACGATCGAAGGTGCACTCCTCATTCGCGGGTCCCAAGATGGTGGCAAGGTCTGTGTGGCCCAGATTGATGAGGTAATGGGCTGCCTGATAGCCTCCCTGGCGGTCATCGCAGCGGACCGACGAGACTCGTTCGTGGCGCGGGGTATCGCTGACGTAAACGACGACCATGCCTTTGTCGACCAGGGGCAGCACGTGCCGGTAGCGGCTGTCGGCGCGGGGGTTGAGGATCAGTAGACCGTCCACCCGCCGGAGGAGCATCTCCTCCAGCAGCGGCTCCACATCATCCTCACCGGGCGCGCTACCGGCGAGGATGAAATAACCGTGGCGACGGGCCTCGGCCTGAGCACTCTCGATGATGCTGGCAAAGGTGTAGTCTGTGAGGCTGGGAGAGATGCACCCCAGTGTGCAGGTGCTTCCCGTCGCCATGCTTCTCGCTACGGCATTGGGGCGGTAGTCCAGCGTCTCGATGGCGGACTCCACCCGGGCGCGTGTCTCGTCGGCCACGTAGCCGCTATCATTCAGCACGCGCGAGACCGTTTGGCGAGAGACGCCAGCGAGAGCAGCGACGTCCTTGATGGTAGCCCGTTTACCCTTCATACCAGAAGCCCATGAGGATCAGAGACACGTACTAGGCCGAAGCCGTCGTGCGCCAAGCAATTGTGTGAGCGTTCACACAACCGGGCCACCAGCAACGAGGCTGCTAGGCTCATAAGAGATCGACCATGAGGACCATTCGCGCTCAGGTTCCGTGAACGCTCACATATTCTAGTATACAATCGCGGCGCCCTTTTGTCAAGGAGCAAAGACGGCCGATCGCCCTCCTGGAGCACCACCCCGACTTGACAAATCCCCACAAGGGTGTATCATCGTTCCCATCTGGAGGATCGAAGCACAGGAAAACGTTCTATGACCCGCCAATTCAACAACCGGTTTGCCTATATCTACACCTATTTTACCCCGCCACCGGCGGCTGCTTCACGGCGGGTGGAGGCCTGATGCTGTAGATAGGCAACACCCAGCGAGGGATCGAAGGGCGTGGAGCAGACTGCTCCACGCCCTTTTTTCATGCCTATGGATCACGAGGAGGACCCATGACCTGTCGCGGCATTCGAGGCGCCGTCTGCGCCGAGGCGAACCAGGCGGACGCTATCCTTTCGGCGACCCGCGCGCTCCTACAGCGCATCGTCGCCGCCAACGACCTGTCCACCGACCAGGTGGCCAGCGCTATCTTCACCGCCACATCCGACCTCGACGCGGCCTACCCCGCCCGCGCCGCCCGCGAGCTGGGTTGGACGGGGGTGCCTCTCCTCTGTATGCAGGAGCTGGCCGTCGCGGGGAGCCTGCCGCGCTGCATTCGCGTGCTGATTCATTGGAACACCGATCGGGCCCCGGGCGAGATCCGCCACGTCTACCTGGGCACCGCCCGAGCGCTTCGGCCCGACTTGGCCGCTGATGAACCGACAAAACCGTCGACTAAGGAGCGAGAACGATGAGCAAGCCCATCGCCTTCCAGGGGATCGCCGGAGCCTACTCCGAGCAGGCCATCCAGCAGTTCTTCGGACCGCAGGTGGAGAGCAGCGCCCAGACGACCCTGGAGGACATCTTCCTTGCAGTCGAGGACGGCGCGGCCGAGCACGGGATGCTGCCGGTGGAGAACGCCGTGGCCGGGTCCGTCAACCGCTCCTACGAGCTGCTGCTGGAGCACGACCTGCGCATCCACGCCGAGGTGATCCTCCGCGTGCGGCACATGTTGATGGCCCCCGCCGGGACCGCTTTGGACGAGATCCAGCGCGTCCGATCGCACCCGCAGGCGCTGGCTCAGTGCCAGCGCTACCTGGAGCGTCACGGCCTCACCCCTGAACCAGCCTTCGACACAGCAGGGGCGGCCCGCGATCTCGCCGCCGAGCCGGAACCCGGCGTCGCCGTGGTCGCCAGCGAGCTGGCCGCCGACCTATACGACCTGGAGATCCTCGATCCGGACATCGAGGATTACGCCTTCAACTACACCCGTTTCTTCGTGCTCGCCCTGGAGAGCCCGCCGCGGGCCCCACGCAACAAGACATCTCTCATCTTCACCACGCCCCACCAGCCGGGTGCCCTCTACGACTGCATGGGTGAGTTCGCCAAGCGCCGCATCAACCTCTCCAAGATTGAGTCCCGACCGCGTCTCAATCGCCCCTGGCAGTACATCTTCTACCTCGACTTCGAGGGGCACTGCCAGGACGCGACCTGCGAGGCCGCCATTATGGGGCTCCTGCGGCGCTCGTCTTTCGTCAAGCTGCTGGGGTCCTACCCGGCAGCCACCACACCGAGGCCGGAAAACGGCACCATCGGCCAACGTCAATGAGGAGAAAACCAACTATGATTATCGTCATGAAACAGGGCGCCACCCAGGCGCAGGTTACGAACGTCACCGCCCGCATCGAGCAGTGGGGTTGTCAGGCTCACATCTCCGAGGGAGAGGAGCGCACGATCATCGGCATCATCGGGAACGGTCGCCCCTTGGACCGCGCGCCCATCGAGCGCCTCTCCGGCGTCGAGCGCACCGTACCCATTCTACGCCCCTTCAAGCTCGCCAGCCGCGATTTCCACCCTAAGGACACCGTCATCGACCTTAACGGCGTCTCCGTTGGCGGGGATCAGATCATCGTTATGGCCGGCCCCTGCGCCGTCGAAAGCCGCGAGCAGCTCTTGGAGACCGCCCACGTGGTCAAGGACGCCGGGGCGAAAGTGCTCCGCGGGGGCGCCTACAAGCCCCGCACCTCCCCCTACAGCTTCCAGGGTCTGGGCGAGGAAGGCCTCAAGCTGCTGGCGGAGGCCCGGGAGGAGACCGGTCTCCTGGTCGTCACCGAGGTTATGGAACCGGATCTGGTGCCGCTGGTCTCCAGCTACGCCGACATCCTCCAGATCGGGGCCCGCAGCATGCAGAACTACGCCCTGCTCCACGCCGTCGGCGAGGCCCAGAAGCCCGTTATGCTCAAGCGCGGTATGATGTCCACGATGGAGGAGTTGCTCATGTCCGCCGAGTACATCCTCTCCCACGGCAACAACCGGGTGATGCTGTGCGAGCGGGGCATCCGCACCTTCGAGCCCTACACGCGCAACACGCTCGACGTCAGCGCCGTGCCCATGCTGAAGCAGCTCAGCCACCTCCCCGTCATCGCCGATCCCAGCCATGGGACGGGGAAGTGGGAGCTGGTCGAGCCCGTCACCCGCGCTGCCGTGGCCGCCGGCGCCGATGGCATCCTCATCGAGGTCCATCCGCACCCCGCGGAGGCGATGTCGGACGGCGCCCAGTCCCTCAAGCCGGAGCGCTTCGCCACGCTGATGAGCCACCTGGGCCCCATCGCCGAGGCCGTGGGACGGACGATGTAGGGCAAACGTGGGAAAGCAGGACAAGCGGGAGATGTAGAGGCCCAATGCCTTCAGTGAAACGCGAGGCTCGCTTGTGGACTCGCTGAATCGCCCAAGGAGATACCATTGAAAAGACTTGAAGACTGCCAGATCGCCATTGTCGGCCTCGGCCTGATGGGCGGCTCGCTGGCCGGAGCCCTGCACGGGCAGTGCCGAACCGTGGTCGGGGTGGCCCGGCGCCGCGAGAGCGTCGGAACGGCCCTCAAGCGGGGCCTCGTCGACCGCGGCACCACGGACCTGGCCGACGGCGTGAGCCAGGCCGACGCGGTGATCCTGGCCACGCCTGTGCGCGTGATCCTACGACAGATCGCCGAGATCGGCCCACGCCTCCCCGAAGGATGTCTGCTGATGGACCTGGGCAGCACCAAGACCCGGATCGTCGCGGCTATGGCGGAGCTCCCTGACCACGTCCAGCCCCTGGGCGGCCACCCCATGTGTGGGAAGGAGATCTCCGGCATTGAGGCCGCCGAGCCGGCCATCTACCAGGGCGCCACCTTCATCCTCACCCCGCTGCCCCGGACCTCGGAGGAAGCCCTGGCGCTGGGCCGTGAGCTGGCGGAGGCCGCCGGCTCCCAGCCCCTGGTGATCAACGCAGAACGTCAGGATTTCCTGGTAGGCACCGTCAGCCACCTGCCCTATCTCATGGCCTGCGCCCTTGTGGCCACCGCCGATGCCACCACCTCCGCCGACCCGGCCGCCTGGAAGATCGTCGCCGGCGGCTACCGGGACACCACCCGCATCGCCGGCAGCGACGTCACCATGATGACCGACATTCTCCTCACCAACCAGGAGGAGGTCCTCAAGGCGGTCGACGTCTTCCAGGGGCAAATCCGTCGCCTGGCTCAGCTCGTCGAGGACGAGGACGAGGAGCAGCTGCGCGCCGCCCTGGAGGCGATCCGCCAGGAGCGCCTGCGAATGTACCCCTGAGGTTGACATCGTGCCGACCTATGTTATGATGCGCTCCGTCACAATTGAATACCACGCGATAAGTTCACTTATCAAGAGAGGTGGAGGGACCGGCCCTGTGAAGCCTCGGCAACCATCCTCGAGACGGCGTCTCGATCAGGACAGGTGCCAACTCCGGCAGCCCCGGGTCACACTGACCCAGCGGGGTCTGAAAGATGAGCGTCCGAACAGCCTCTTCAGACGATACCCGCTGAAGAGGTTTTTTGGTTATGGGCCCTGCCCCCTCTCCTGATGAGGCGAACATAGGTTTCGGAGAGGAGACGATATGTCAGACCAGCCCACAGGCGAAGCAGATCAACCACGCAAGAGCAACGACAGGGCCGTGCCAGCTTTCTCGACGCTGACGGTCCACGCCGGGGAGGAGCGGATCAAGCCGTACCACGCCCTGACCACCCCCATCGTCCAGAGCTCGACGTTCACCTTCGAGAACACGGCCGAGATCCTCGATTTCGTCGAGCGGAGGGACGCTGGGTCGACGCGGTCACCTGGGTCGAC
>CAZEQC010000059.1:0-3999 GCA_964514285.1 uncultured Anaerolineales bacterium
GGAGACGACAGCTCCCTATCTGATAGGTGTTGGCTCAAAACGCAGTCGGCTATCACGAACACAGCAGGGTTATGTGGCAATAATATACCACGTCTCGGAAAATGTGCAAGTCGGGGCGGGGTGCCCTCACGAATTGTCGCGTCTACCTGCCCGTGCGTTGCACATGATCAGCGTTTGCCTATGACAATTTGATAGCGCACCCGTCAGCGCGCCGCTTCTCGCCCGTCGACTTGCAGAATAGGCTCAGTCTCCACCCGGCGTGGAAGCGACGCTGTGACCCGCTTCCGTCACTACTGGTTTGGGCCGATCGTCGAGCTGTAGCCGGAGCACGTCGGGCCGCGCATAATGCCCAACTGCGTCGAAATCGACCCTGCTGCGCACGATCTGCCTCATATCCAGCTCTGCGTACAGGATGCCCTCTTCATCGTAGAGCGGGCCGGCGAGCACATCGCCCAGGGGCGAGACGATGACGCTCCCTCCACGGCACATGATCTCTGGCTGGTTGTCTAGCTCGCCGCGCATCGGTAGGTCCGAGGGATACATCTCCTTGGTCACGAACTGGTTGCAGCCCAGTACGAAGCAGCGTCCCTCATATGCGACGTGGCGGAGCGTGGCTTGCCATGTTTCCCGAGCATCGGCCGTAGGTGCCAGGTAGATCTCGACACCCTTTGCATACATCGCCACCCGCGCCAGCGGCATATAGGTCTCCCAGCAGATCAGCCCTCCGATCTTGCCCAGATCGGTTTCTAGCACGGTTAGGGTGCTGCCGTCCCCCTCGCCCCAGATCAGCCGCTCCGCACCCGTGGGCTTCAGCTTGCGGTGCTTGCCCAGTATCTGCCCATGGCGGCCCAGGTATAACAGGGTGCAATAGAGCGTCCCTCCACTGAAGTCACTGTCGCGCTCCGTGACACCGATGGCGACCAGGGCGCCGGCCTTCCCGGCGGCCTCACCCAGCGCCTTCGTAGCAGGGCCGGGGATCTCAACGCTGTGCTTCCAGTAGCGCTCCCACAAGCGGCGCCCCTCGCGGTCGCGGCTGCCCACCACCATACCGAAGCTCAGGCCACGCGGATAGCATGGGATGAAGGCCTCCGGGAACAGGATCAGTTCTGCTCCTTCGGAGGCAGCCTTTTCGATCAGATGACAGGCCTTGTCCACCGTCGCGTCGCGATCGAACAGGATCGACGCCGCTTGAACGACAGCGACGGTGACCGCGCTATGTGTGACCATGTCTTTCTTCTCTTCTCCTACCATCAATTCCAGGCGAGGTTGCTCCGCGCGTCCCAGTATGCCTCCGGCGTTTTTGCCAGGGCTTTCGGGATCGCAATACCGTACGCAGGTTCATGATCTTTCCTTCCCTTCTACTTCTTCTCCGTCCACTGACCTGCTCATACGATGACTGATGATCTCATATCCCAGAGCCCGATAGAAGGCCATCGCCGGCTGGTTGAAGTCGTAGACGTTAAGCTCGATCGACGTGGCGCCTTTGCCTCTGGCCCAGCCATAGGCCTTGCTCATCAACGCTCGCCCGATGCCGCTGCGCCGCAAGTCTGCCCTTACGACGAGGTTGTCCACGACCGCGTAGCGACGTGGCACGAGAATCGGTACGTCGGGTGCGTCTCGGACCACGACGTGGACGAGCCCTGCCAGCGAGCGCTCGATCTCCGCGACGAAAAAGCCGACATCTGAGGCGCTGATAGCCTTGAAGAAGAAATCCTGGGAGCGTGCTGGCCCCTCGGCGGCCTTGAACCTTCCCGGGAGCCTGTCGCGGTGGGGTTTGTCGACTTGATCCACAAGTCCGCAGAGCGCCTTGTAGTCTCCTTCTACAGCCTCACGAATGACCATAGTCATAACGCTTCTCCTCTGTAGAAGCTCCTTGTCACCACGCCTTCGTTGCCACAAACAACCCAGCGTCCTTCTGGATGTAGATGGCCCCGTCCGCGGCGATGCGCTTATGGACCGAGTGACCAAGCGCCTTCAAGTCCTCTCTCGAAGCTCTCTCGGTCATCATCGACCGGGCGTACGCGATGAGGGCCTCAGCCTCGGTCACCACCAAGGCGTTTTCCTGCCGGTCCTGTCCGACGCTAGCGAAGTGTCTCAAGAGTTGAGTAGCTCCGTTCTCTAGTCCAAACGCCATGGCCACGTTTGCGGTGTCGGCGTTGATGCAGAACTTGCCGACCAGCTCTCGCAGCTCTCGCAGGTGGTTGAGCCCGTTCGTTGCTGCGTACAGATGACCACCGGCCCGGAGCACGCGGCTGAATTCGTATAGTGCAGCATCGCGGTCTGGGACGTGATACAGCATATGATTAGCTACGACGGCGTCGACGCTTTCGTCGGGCAGGGGGATTGTCTGAGCGTCGAGCACCAGGGGCTTGAACTGATCGGGGTTGCTGCCACAGTTATGCACTGTCGCTTGGATCATACCCACGGACAGATCGGACAGCACGACTCTCCAGTTGCTAGGGACCCGCTCGTCGTTTTCGATCCAGAGGTCGCCGGGTCCACAGCCCACGTCGAGAACGTCACAGTGTTCAGGCAGATCGAAGTGATCGAACACCCAGCGCTGCCAGGGATAATCGTTGGTGCTGAATCGCTGATGGACGTAGGCGCGAGCATTCAGGTTTCTGGCGTCCCCGTATTGCTCGCTACGGAGGTACTGTTGGTCCGTGAGCTGGGACATCATCATGGCGCCCCGTTTGCTGGCGTCACCGGTGGCGGTGGAGCAGGCTTGAGGACCTGCACCTCAGAGGGCCTACTCCACCGGGTGACCGAGGCTTCGCTACTCGTACTCGTAGAACCCTTTGCCCGTCTTCCGTCCCAGATGACCGGCGGCCACCATGCGCTTCAAGAGTGGACAAGGCCGGTACTTGTCGTCGCCTAGACCCTCGTGAAGCACCTCCATCACGTTCAGCAGGATGTCCAGCCCAATCAGATCGGCCAGTGCTAACGGTCCCATGGGGTGGTTCATCCCCAATTTCATCACCGTGTCGATCGCCCCCTTCGTCCCCACGCCCTCCATCAGGGCGTACGCCGCCTCGTTGAGCATAGGGCATAGGATGCGGTTAGAGATGAAGCCCGGATAGTCCTCGGCCTCGACCGGCGTCTTGCCCAGCTCCTCCGCCAGCGTCACCGTCGCCTCGGTCGTCTCCTCGGAGGTGTCCAGCCCTCGGATGACTTCCACCAGCTTCATGAGCGGCACAGGGTTCATGAAGTGCATACCGATCACCTTATCTGGTCGGTTCGTGGTGGATCCGAGCTCTGTCAGCGAGATCGACGATGTGTTACTGGCCAGGATGACCTCCGGATCCATCAGCTCGTCCAGCTGCGAGAAGATCTTTCGCTTCACCGCTACGTTCTCCACCACGGCTTCGACGGCGAACTCGGCGTCAGCGGCGGCTTCCAGCTCGGATGCGGAGGTGATGTTCTCCAGCGCCGAATCGTGTTGATCGTCCGTCAGACGTCCCTTGCTGTGCAGCTTCTCGACCGACCTCTTGATCGCGGCCAGAGCGCGTGTCAGCTGCTCTGGATCGATGTCGACCAGGGTGACCTGGTAGCCGGACGTCGCGCAGACTTGTGCGATACCGTGTCCCATGGTCCCAGCGCCGATCACGGCGATGTGTTGGATCTCCATTGGCTGCCTCCCTTGTACGTGGACTACTGAGGAATTAGAACACGCAACATGATTCCTCCTTATATGTTGCGTGATGCGAGCTACTCCAGCTCGATCGACATGGCCACCGCCTCACCTCCACCGAGGCAAAGGGTGGTCAGGCCGTGTCTCAGGCCGCGGTGCTTCAGCGCGTAGATCAGCGTGACAAGCACTCGGTTGCCTGAGCAGCCGATCGGGTGGCCGAGCGCGATGGCGCCCCCATTGACGTTCACCTTCTCCTCAGGCAGATTCAGCGCCCTCATATCGGCCAGCATCTGAGCGGCAAAGGCCTCGTTCACTTCGAAGAGATCGTAATCGTCCACGGTCGTGTGCGTCTTCTCAAGGAGCTTGCG
>CAZEQC010000059.1:4099-11571 GCA_964514285.1 uncultured Anaerolineales bacterium
GCTGCGTTGCCCATGTGTTGATCCTCAAACGAGCACCAGAGGCCGTCGTGGACCATAGCGTCGAGGATCTCGTCGTGGCCCAACCGATAGCCAAAGCGCGCTTTGTGCAGTAGGTAGGGTCCGTTGTTCATACTCTCCATGCCGCCGGCGACGAAGATTTCCCCGTCGCCAACAGCGATCATAGCAGCGGCAAGCATCACCGTCTTCAGACCTGAGCCACAGATCTTGTTGACGGTGCTTGCGCCCACGGTGGCTGGGATCCCGGCTTTGATGCCTGCCTGGCGGGCCGGCGCCTGCCCCTGACCGGCCTGGACGACGTTGCCCATCAGGATCTCGTCTATCGTGGTCGGCTCGATGGGCGTTCTCTCCACAGCCGCCTCGATCGCCGCTGCCCCAAGCTCCGGCGCCGAGAGGGGCGTCAGTGTGCCCTTGAACTTACCGATGGGGGTTCGGACGGCGGATACGATGACGGCGTCGTCGGGTTTCTTTGATGAGATGTTGGGCATAGTCCTTTCTCCTAGACAATGATAAACTGACTCGTGATAGGGAACGGGGTCTGTGACGTAAGCAGAACGGCTGTTGAATCGATCGGCTGTCCATCAGAAGACTAACGCGACCGGTCGAAAAGCGGTTTCAGGCGTTCATAGACCTGATCCATCCATTCTGGAATGACGCGCGTTTTTCCCACCGTGGTCATATAGTTGGTGTCGCCAGCCCATCGCGGCACAACGTGCATATGGACGTGCTGGTCGACGCCTGCGCCGGCCGCCGCGCCGATGTTAGCACCTACGTTGAACCCCTCCGGATCGTAGGCCTCGCGAAGTACCTCCAGGCTCAGCTGTGTGAGAGCCATCAGCTCTTGCGAGGCGGCTGCGTCTAGATCCTCCAACGTTGCGACGTGGGCATAGGGCACGACCATCAAATGGCCGTTGTTGTATGGGAAACGATTGAGGATGATGTAACACTGTTCGCCACGGTAGACAATGTGTGCTTCGGAATCAAGGTCTTGAGGTTTTAGGCAGAAGAGGCACTCGTCTGGTAGCGGTTCTTTGCCTTGGAGATACGGCATTCTCCACGGGGTCCACAGATGGTTCATAGCGGCGACATTGTACATCGAATCTGTGGGGTGGGCAACATAGGCTCTCTCACCCAGGTTTCCGTCAGCCCAGTTTGTGCTATACTGGTGGTAACCGACTATCTCACTGGCCCATACCATTGTGGATTGATTCTAGGCCAAAGGAGAGCACGCTTGAGCTCTGTAACCGCGTTCACCGACTCTGTCATCCGCAACGTTGAGACAGTCATCGTAGGTAAGCGACAGCAGATTGAGCTGCTGATGGTGGCCATGCTGTGCCAAGGTCACGTCTTGATCGAAGATGTGCCAGGCACGGGCAAGACGATGCTGGCCCGTGCGCTCGCTGCCAGCATGGGCATCGATTTCAAGCGGATACAGTGCACGCCGGATCTGCTTCCCAATGACATCACTGGCGTGGATGTCTTCAATCAGAAGACCCAGTCCTTCACGTTTCGGCCCGGTCCTGTCTTCGTCAACATTCTGCTAGCCGACGAGATCAACCGCGCCACGCCGCGCGCGCAAGCTGCGCTGTTGGAGGCGATGCAGGAGCGGCAGGTCACCACGGCGGGTGTCACACGCGCTCTCCCCGAACCGTTTCTCGTGCTTGCCACCCAGAATCCCATCGAATACGAGGGAACCTTTCCGCTGCCGGAGGCCCAACTGGATCGCTTCTTGATGCGCATCTCACTTGGCTATCCAGCGCGTGAGGACGAGATTCTTATGCTGCGCAGGCTGAGAAAGCACCATCCAATCGAGACCATCGCCCAGGTTGTAGAAGGCGATCAGGTTGTCGCCTTGCACGACACGGTCACCGATGTGCATGTCGATGCGTCCCTGGAGCAGTACGTGCTCGACATCGTGCAAGCCACCCGTAAGCACCCGGACCTCGCGTTGGGCGCCAGTCCCCGTGGTTCCCTCGCTCTCTACAAGACGTCACAGGCCCTGGCCGCGCTGGACGGTCGTGACTATGTGATTCCCGACGACGTCAAGTCCCTGGTGGTGGTGACGTTGGCCCATCGGTTGATCGTCAAGCCAGAGAGTGAACTGCGGGGACGTACGTCAGAGGGTGTCTTGCGACAGATCATGGAACAGACCGAACTCGATATTGGGAATCTGGCGTGAGGTATGGGTAGGTTTCTCCCTTTCTTACTCCTTCTCCTTATCATCGCCGTTATCCTCCGGATCGACTTCTTTTTCACCATTGTCTATCTGCTCGTCGGCGTCTACGTCTTGTCGCGCATCTGGACCCAACAGGCGGTGGCTCGGGTGCGCGTCGAACGACGGTTCAGTGATCGTGCGTTCTCCGGAGACCAGACCGAGGCAGAACTATGCGTCTGGAATGATGGGTGGTTGCCCGTGCCGTGGTTGGTCTTGCATGAGTCTTTGCCGGTGGACCTCAGGGCTCCCCCCTTCATTCAAGACGTGGTGACGTTGGACGCTCACGGGCGAGAATCTCTGACGTACACACTTGAGTGTCGCCGACGAGGCTACTACGCTATCGGTCCCTTGCGCCTGCAGGTGGGAGATCTTCTTGGGCTGGCGGTGCCCCGTCGGAACGAGGTAGAGGCGCAGCCCTTCATTGTCTACCCTCGAGTGGTCTCTCTGCAGGCGTTGGGGCTTCCCACTGGTTCCCCTCTGGTGGCTCTGCCGGCCCGCACCCCCTTGTTCGAGGATCCGTCACGTGTGAGAGGGGTCCGAGACTACCAGCAGGGCGATTCCCCACGTAGGATCCATTGGACCGCAACGGCGAGTGTTGGTCAGCTCCTGGTCAAGCAGTACGAGCCATCTGTCGCGCGTGAGACACTCATATTCTTGGACCTAGGCCGTGAGCACTATGAACAGCAACGGCGATACACGGCGACGGAGCTAGCTGTCGTTGTCGCCGCTTCGCTGGCCAATCACATCATCGTTAAGGAGGGTCTCAGTGTCGGCTTGGCCACAGAGGCCTGGGATCCGCTTGTCGAGGAGCGTAGGCGCTTCTCCCTTTCTCCCCGCTCCGAGCGCACTCATCTAATGAGTGTTCTGGAGATCCTGGCCCGGATTGAGGTCGTCGACGGCGGCTCCTTCCCTGACCTGCTTCGGCGCGAGAGCGTCAAGCTATCCTGGGGGGCCACGCTGGTCGTCATCGGCGGTCAGGAGAGCGAACGGCTCTTCGACACCCTCATCTATCTGCGGCGGGCTGGTTTCGCTGTTTCCCTTATCCTGGTACAGCCCTCTCCGCCAGGGGAGAAGAGCGGCGGCTCTGCCTACCCAACGGGAGCGCTCCGCAGACGGTCGGATCAGCTCGGTATATCGATCCATCGTGTGTGGGAAGAGCGCGATCTGGAGGCTGGATTCTGAACCGCGACATCTGGATAGAGGACGTGTTCAGGCCCTTGGCCGTCGGAGGGATGATGGGCTGCATTGCGCTTTCCCTCGTCCACCTGATTCAACTGTTCTTCCCAGGCTGGAATGGTACCTTCCTGGTTGTGAGCTGTGTCGCGGTGGCTGTAGAAGCGAACTACTCCTATCGGCTGGTCCGCTCCCAACGGCTGAGTGGATCGGATAGACTTCGTTTCGGTCTGGTCGAGGTAGCCTTGATTCTGATCTCGCTCAGAGCCGCCAGCTACATCGGCGACCCTTGGTCTGACGTCCTCCAGGACATTCGAGCGTGGCCGCAAGACCCGTTGCGCGTCTTCGACCCAGAAGTGATGTATGCCTTTGTGTTAGCCCTTCTCTCCTGGTCCGCGTCGACGAAGACGACCTCGGACCTGGAGCGCATCGGCGAGCCGCCTGTCAGGGACAAGTACTACGTCCCTCCCGTAAGATCGCTCGTCAATCGTTTCTTCTGGGGTGGAGCTATGCTCTTATGGACCGCTGGACTCACCCGGGTAGGCATCTCCAGTCTACTTAACCTGAGCCGCCCCCCGGTGCCCGGGATCATACTCAATGTCCTGGTCTACTTCGTCCTCGGTCTGGTGATGTTGGGGCAGATTCGATTCACTCAGCTTTCCCTGCGTTGGCGTAAGGCGAGTCTGGAGGTGCCGGAGGCCCTGGCCGGTCGCTGGATCCGCTACACCTTGATCCTCCTGACCTTGGCAGGTCTGGTGGCTTTCCTGCTTCCCACAGCCTACACCCTGCCTCTCCTTGATGTTGTTGCCATCGTCTTCCAGGCCCTGCTTTACGTCTTCAACGTCATCTTCCAGGTGGTGCTTTTCGGTTTCCTTCTGCTTCTAACGCCCTTGGCGAGGCTGTTCGGCGGCGACCTTCGCACGCAGGCCCCAGCTCCAGGGCCGCCGCCGGAGCTTCTTCCTCCTTCATCCAACGGCTCGACGCCGGCCTGGTTCGAGATCCTCAGAGCCGTAGCCTTCTGGGCTTTCGCCTTCGGCGCGGTCTGGTACATCGTCCGGAGCTACCTGCGTGACAGACCGGAGTTGGTGGTTTCCCTCAAGCAACTCCGCCTGGTGCGTGCCTTGAGGCGCTTGGTTCGAGCTTTCTGGCGTCAGGTCAGTCGCTTGCTAGGCGCAGCTCGCGAGCGAATCCCGGTGCGGTTGATCCTGCCTCGCAGGCGTGGGAGGGATGCCCAATCCACCCAGAGCAGTGAGATGACTCGTCTCTTCAATCTGAGGGGGCTCTCGCGCCGACAGCGGATGCTCTACTACTACTTGAGCATTCTGCGGCGGGCGGCACGGCGTGGCTATCCCCGTTCACAATCCCAGACGCCTTATGAGTACGACACGGACCTGGGGCCAACGATTCCTCAAGCTCGTGCGGAGTTGAACAGGCTGACCGATGCTTTTGTGGAGATGCGCTACAGCACGCACGAGGTCGATGATGAGCGAGAACGGCGTGTGCGCGCGGATTGGAAGACGATAAGAACTGCCGTGCAGTCCCTCTCACGACCAAGGGGCTCTGACCAGGAGGAGGTCGACACAGAGAGGCGGTTCACATCCGATTGAGTGTCACGTCGCCTGCCAGCAGCCGGTGCAGCGACCCATCCTCCGTGCGGAGAAGAAGGGCCCCGGTCTCGTCTACATCCTCGGCGATGCCGTTCAGCACACCCTCGCTCGTCGTTACCTCCACCTGGCGACTCAATGTGACCAATCTTGCTGACCACTCTCGGTGTGGGCTCTCGCCGTCTTCGAGTCGCCTGTAGCGCTTCCCCACACCTTCCAGCAGCTGAACCAGCAGGGCTGATCGGTCGATCTCGTCCCCGGTCTCCGCAAGGATGCTGGTGGCATTCGGCGCCAACCCGGACAAGGCGTCCTGAGACACATTGACGTTGATCCCGATGCCGACGATGACGAAGTCCAAATTGGTATTGACCAACCCGGTCTCGGTCAGAACGCCGGCCAGCTTCCGCCAAGTTGGCGGCCGGTAATCTGGAGTCCGGAGCTTGGTGACGAGGTCGTTTGGCCACTTCAGTCCTACTGAGAGGTCTGTCATCTCTCCAACGGCATCGGCCGCCGCCATAGAGCACACCATAGTCAACTGGTGGGCTTGCTCCAGGCGGAGATCGGGCCGGAAAAGCAGAGAGCAGAGCACGCACGTTCGGGGCGGCGCAAGCCATCGCCGCCCCAGTCGGCCACGGCCCGCCGTCTGCTCATCGGTAACGACGACGGTGCAATCAGGAGCCCCTTGAGACGCTAGATCCTTTGCCACGTCGTTGGTCGATTCGACCTGCTTCCGGTAGATGATCTCCTTCCACAGACTCGACCTCTTGATGGTTCTTCTTACCTCGTCTACAGCGAGGCTCTGTTCTTTGAGCATCCTTTTCTCTCAAGCCGAAGCGAGCAAGGGGCCCCTCGGTCCCGTCGACTGCCACTAGATCAGGCGCATTGCTCAGGTTCCTGGGCTCTTAACAGATCACGCGAGCGCTCTCCATCTGAGCTCAGTGTCGGAGGATCTCTCGTGAGATCACCAGTCGCTGGATCTCATTCGTCCCTTCCCCGATCTGACACAGTCTCTGATCGCGGTACATACGCTCCACCTCGTACTCTCGCACATAGCCATAGCCGCCATGGATCTGGATCGCGTCATGGCACACCCGCTCCGACATCTCGGTGGCGAAAAGCTTGGCCATTGAGGCCTCCTTGGTGTACCCTCGACCCTGCTCCTTCAGCCAGGCGGCTCGGTGAACCATCAAGCGGGCCGCATCGATCTCCGTGGCCATGTCGGCCAGCATCCAGCGGATCGCTTGAAAACTCGCAATTGGTTGACCAAACTGCTCACGTTCTTTCGCGTAGTCGAGGGATCGCTCATAAGCCCCCTGCGCCAGGCCGACGGCCATCGCCGCGATGGCCACGCGCCCGGCATCCAAGGTGATCAGGAACTGCCGGAAGCCTTCATTCTTCTCTCCCAGCATGTTCTCGACCGGAATGCGGCAATTCTCGAAGAACAGTTCCGAGGTCACCGAGCCTTTCAGCCCCATCTTCTTCTCGTCTCTTCCATGCTTGAATCCAGGCGTGCCTTTCTCGACGATGAAGGCCGAGATGCCGCGGGTGCCTTTATCGGGCTCTGTCTTGGCGGTGAAGACGACCACATCGGCGATAGAGCCGTTGGTGATGTAGATCTTCTGGCCGTTGATGACCCACTCGTTGCCATCTCGTACAGCGCGGGTCTGCGTCGCTCCCGCGTCAGAGCCGGCTTGAGGCTCCGTCAGCCCGAACGCTCCAACCATCTCGCCACGTATCAGGGGCGGCAGGTACCTCATCTTCTGTGCCTCTGTACCGAAGTGATAGATCGGCTCGCAACAGAGTGAGGTGTGAGCGTCGAGGGTGATGGCCATCGATCCCGATACGCGAGCGATCTCCTCCAGCGCGATGACCATCGTCTGGTAGTCCGCGCCAGATCCGCCGTATTGAGGAGGGAAGGGAAGCCCGAGCAGCCCAACCTCGGCCATTCGGCGGAAGAGATCCTGGGGGAACTCGTCGGTGGCGTCGATCTCCTCAGCGCGTGGTGCGATCTCCTGTTCGGCGAAGTCTTGCGCCATGCGGCGGAACATACGCTGTTCTTCTGTCAGTTCGAAATCCATGGCGTCTATCTCCTCCATCGTATGACGTCCCTGGTGCTTGATCAAGTCCCCACGTGCCATGATCCTCGATTCGTGCCGCCGGGCTCGTTGTTTCTGATCCGTCGGGGTTCATGAGCTAGTCACCGATGACCATTCCTGTTGGGTCAATCTTCTTCATCGTGTCGAGCACGTCGGGGGGCGGTGGCTCTGTGGTTTGCAGATCCTCGGAGACGATCAACTCGAAATCAGTTGCGCCTTGCACGTCATCTACCGAGAACCCAGGATGAGTAGCCAGCAGCCTCATGCGTTTGGTGGTCTCCTCGAAATCAAACAAGCCAAGTTGAGTGATTACCCGGTAGGGGCCAGTGTTGGCCGGTAGCCCCGCTCGCGCTCGCGCTCCAGGCC
>CAZEQC010000059.1:11671-21135 GCA_964514285.1 uncultured Anaerolineales bacterium
ACCCGGTAGGGGCCAGTGTTGGCCGGTAGCCCCGCTCGCGCTCGCGCTCCAGGCCCATCAAGGTAACCTGGTGTGGTCACAAAGTCGAGGTTTTCGACGAAGCGGCGCGGGTCCTGGCGCATAACGATGATCGTGCGTCCGCAGAGCGAGCCTACGTCGTTTGCCCCGCCGCTGCCGGGAAAGCGGACGGCAGGATGCCGCCAGTCGCCGATGACCGTGGTGTTCAGGTTGCCGTACGGGTCGATCTGTGCTGCTCCAAGGAATCCGTAGTCGACGTAGCCCGCCTGGCTGGCGGACATCACGTCGTGCATGCTGGAGGCGGAGACAGCTCGATGGAACGTGCGACTGTCCCCGACCGAGATCGGTAATACAGGTACCTGCGGGCCGATGCCTCCAGCTTCGAAGATGATCAGCAGATTGGGAGCGTGGGTGCGCTGAGCCAGCATGCCCGCGATCATAGGCAATCCGGTGCCTACGAAAACCGAGCTGTTGTCCTCCAGCAGGCCGGCCGCGATATAGGCGAGCAATTGCGTGGGATTATAGGGTCGTGTCATCTTCGCTTCTCCTCCAGCCAAGGCGCCTCCAACGGGGCTTCCAGGTGCTCGACCTGGCGCAGATACTCCAGCTGCTCTTCACCACCGATACGATCCAGGTAGCCAGAGAATCCCTCGACGTCGTAGACGTAGCGATCCAAATACTCATCAACGCCCTCTTCTGTCTTGGAGAGCCTCAGCCATTCTCCGATGTGCTGTTCGTCGAAGTAGTAGCGACCCGGCATCAGCGTCGGATGGGCGCCGTAGGGCACCTCAACGACTGCGTCAACCAGGTAGTATGGAATGACCGTCTCTTGGGGAGCCTGGCGAATGATCTCGTCGTCGACGATTTCCTCTGTAGTCAGGATCATGCGACGCGCAGCGCGTGCCAGCTCAAAATCCTCGATGACGATGCCGTCGATTTGGGCGTTCCCGTATCTGTCGCAGCGGTGAACGTGCATGAGGACGATGTCTGGATAGCACGCTGGCAGCAACATAATCGGTTTGCCGCTGAACGGGTCCTCTATCACCTTGGCAGAGCTCCGTTTCAGGGTGTCGGTGCCGAGCATGACGCGGCTGGGTATGAAAGGGAGACCCATAGCCGCCGCCAAGAAGCGCCACTGATAGCCAGCGTTGCTGATTTCGGCCACGACTTCGCAATGGCCCCTCTCCGCTGCACGGCGTGAGGCGGGTGAGAGGCCACGCAGCTCATGTCCAAAGGCATAGGCTACCTCGATGCGGTTGACGCACCCGGCGCCGATGAGAACGTCGGAGTCGTGTACTGCTGTCTTGCCACATAGCGTGAGGTTCCGTTTCCGCTGCCGAATGATCTCGTAGATGACGGCCATAGAGACCCGGATGTGCCCGAATCCTCCACATGCCATGAGCGCCCCGTCGTGCACGTAGTCCTCGACAGCGGCTTCAATAGTCGTTCGCTTGTCCTTCAGCGCACGCGTCTTGTGCTCGGTCACCCAGGCCCGGTGTTCGTCCGGATCATGCCAGCCAACAAGCTCGCCCTGGCCTTCTTGAAGTACGTTCATCGTGTCACCTCCCATTGGCAACTAGTGGAGAGACGTGAATATAGACCTAGACGTGAATGTTGCTCGTCATACCATCTCTCACGATGTGTGCATAGGCGAGACAACTGGTATTATGAGCAAGTCCGATATCTCCGTGCTTTCCAAGCACGATGACGCCCCCATGACCGTCTGTGCGCTTCGCCAGACGTTCGATCGCAGCATCCGCCGCCTGCTGTGCTGTCATTCCTCTGTCCAAGAAATCGCAGGCCGTCTTGCTGATGACGATCTTCATAAGGTGTTCCCCCTCGCCCGTGGCAGAGACGGCTCCTATAGCGTCATCGGCGTAGGCGCCGCAGCCGATCAAGGGGGAGTCCCCAACGCGCCCTGGGTATTTGTTGAATGTCCCCCCGGTCGAGGTGGCCGCAGCCAAATGTCCTTCCATATCCAGAGCCACCGCCCCAACGGTGTCGCCGGGCTGCACGCCCCCGGAGTCCTCCATAGAAGGATCTCCCCTCTTAAGCGCTTTAGTGGCCTCGGCTCGCCAGCGCTCTGTCTGGCGAGCCACAGCCAGCTCCCAGCTGGGGCAGGGTGGGAGGTCGTGTTGGCGAGCGAACTGTTCTGCCCCTTCACAAGCTAACACGTTGTGGATCGATGAGGTCATCACAAGCCGTGCCAGGGTTATGGGATGGCGAACGTGCTTGACGGCGATGACGGCTCCCAGGTCAAGCGTCCGGCCGTCCACGATGATCGCGTCGAGCTCTATCTCACCTTGGGCGTTCAAGACCGAGCCATAGCCGGCGTCGAAGGTAGGATCGTTCTCCAAGGCGCGCACAGCGGTCTCCACCGCATCGAGGGCGGATCCGCCGTTGATCAAGACATCCCAACCGACCGTTGCAGCCTCAGAACAACCATCGATAGCGTCCTGTTGCAGCGATGTCGGGATCTCCCAGGCGCCACCATGGGCGATGATGATGGGCTGATGTGGTGTTTGACTCTTGGTCTTCATCGGTGACTGATGTTGCTCCTGTTGTGTGAATCGGAGATGGCTAACAGTACAGCACGGGCTAGCTCGTGCCGTGCAGACGGTCCGCTGGTCGTTTGAGTCGGCTGCGCAGGTTGTCCTCTTGCTCCTCGGTGACCAGTGCAACGACGATGTCGCCAGCCTCAAGCTGCGTGTCACCACGAGGTATAAGCACGCGCCCACCGCGTCGCACGGAGGCAACGAGAGACTCGGGTGGCAGCTCCAGGGCTTGGAGCGTCTTCCCCACTGCCTCATAGTTGGCTTGCAGTCTGACCTCGACGATCACTCCGCTGCGTGGCCCATCCTCTGAAGCGGGGGCGTCCGCTCTCGGGGTAATAGCTCCGATCCCGGTGCGGCGCTCAAGCCTCGCGCGATCGAGCCCGTTCAGACGGGCCTGCTGATCGAGCGCGGCGTGTGAGTAAGCGCGCACGATGTCCCCGCGACGCAGAAGGCCCACGACGTGCCTGGGTCTCGCCCGGTCGACGACGGGTATCCGCCCCACGTCCAGAGCGCCGGAATGCTCCAGTGCATCCTTCAACGTCTGGTCGGGGAAGACCGTGCGCACGTTTCTGCTCTGGATGTCGGCGACCGTCCCGGTCATCAGTTGCTGGGTCTGGGCCTGTTCGAGATCGGTCAGGCTGACGACCCCTTGTAGATGGAGACCTTCATCGACGACGACGGTGCCGTGGTGGTGTGTCTCGTCAAAGATGCGTGCCAACTCCATCAAGGGCGTTGATGGGTCAACGGTGGCTATCTCCTCAAGAGGCGTCATGGCCTCGCTGACCAGGATAGTACTCATCAGATCGAGGTTCCGGTCGGCGTGGATGTCGATGCCCCGACGGGTGAGCTTGACCGTATAGATGCTGTCGTCGAGGAGATGGCGCGCGACGATGGCGCTGATGACGGTGGCAAGCATGAGAGGGAGGATGACGTTGTAGTCTCGCGTCATCTCGAACAGGGTCAGAATGGCAGTGATGGGAGCACGACTGGCGGCGGCGAAGACGGCCGACATACCGACCAAGGCGTATGAGGAGGGCACTGAGGAACCCGGCGGCCCTTGGTGCACCGCTTGTCCGAAGAGGCCGCCAAGCATTGCTCCTATGAACAGGCAGGGGCCGAAGATGCCTCCAGAGCCACCGGACCCTATAGTCAGCGAGGTGGCCACGATCTTCAGCATCCCCAGGATGACGATCGAGGTCACCGTAAGTCGATTGAAGAGCACTCCCTCGATCGATTCGTAGCCTATCCCCAGTACCTGCGGAAACCCGAGCCCGAGGAGGCCCACGAGCAGTCCCCCCAGAGCGGGCTTCACGTAGGACGGAAGACGCTGTCGCTCGAAGAGGTCGTCCACGGTGTACAGAGCTCGGATGAACGCCACCCCGGTTAGGGCACTCGCGCCCCCCATCAGCGCGTACACGGGTAGCTCCCACGCCTCAGGGGCCACGAAAGGCGGGAAGGGAAAGGCCGGGACGTCGCCGAAATAAGCATGGCCGATGACGCTGGCGGTGACGGCAGCCACCACCACGCTCGTAAACTGCATCAGACCGAACGCCGTCAGGAGCACCTCTAGGGCGAACATGACCCCTGCCAGCGGGGCGTTGAAGGTCGCAGCAATGGCGCCGGCGGCACCACAGGCGACCAGGTTCTTCGTTCGCTCGTCGGAAAGACGTGCGAGCTGGCTCAAGACGGATCCAATGGCGGAACCGAGTTGGACAACGGGTCCCGCGCGCCCGCCAGAGCCGCCGCTACCCAGGCTTAGGGACGTCGCTATCGGCCTGGCTGCAATGACGATCGGTCGAATCCGCCCTCCTTCCAGGGTGAGTGCTTCCATCACACTCGACACGCCAGGCCCTTGAGCCTCGGGAGCGAGGAAGCGAGCTACGAGGCCGACCATTAGGCCCCCCAGTGCGGGGGTCACAACGATCATAAAGGAGCGAAGAGACGCCGGTGCCCGAAGACGGGTCAGCCAATCCGGGAGCGTCTCGAAAAAGAAGATGTGCGCGGTCTCGATCAGCCGCCGAAAGGCCACAGCTCCAAATCCGCTGCCCAAGCCGACGATGAGGGCCATCGTGAGCATCACAGCTGTCTCGGAACGCAGAAAGCGGCCGTGCACCGGCGCCAAGCGGTCACGCAGGGTCTCTGGCATCATCTAACGGGGTGACGGTACCGCTCTAACGGTCCGTCCACTTGACGGACGCTGGTAGGCTGGTAGATCACGATATCCTGGCCAGAAACCAGATAGATGATCCACCTGCCTACCAGCCCATCCCGGGCGTCGAGGTCGGTTGGTACGTCGAGGGTCTCCCGACCTTGTCGACCTACTTCGCGAATGGCGTCACCTTTGGCTTACGCGGTTGTTCTCCCGCAGATCGGCAAACTGCTAGGCTGTGCCCGCTGCAGGGCGGAAGTACTCGATGTCATTGATGCTTCCCTGGCGCTTTTCCTTCTCTTTCAGCACCGGTTCAACAGCCATACCCAGATAGATCTCGTCCGGCTCGACCTCGTCGAGGTAGTGCACCAGGCCGCCATCGGTGTCGTCCAGGACGACGAAGGCCAGGATGCGCGGTTCCGGGAGCATCTGCTCGTCGAGGTCTCGATGGACGACGGTGAAGGTGTGCACGTGTCCTGCCGGGTCCACCTCCACCCACTCGTCTAGGCGAGCGAAGCACTGCTCGCAATAGAGGCGCGGCGGCATGTACGTGATGTCGCAGTCTAGGCAGACAGTGGCCAAGAACTGGCCATCGTCCTTGATGGCACGGAAGAAACGCTCACCGGCGATGCCAGCCGTGTACCGGCCCCGAGTGGGCATATCGCCCTTCCATGACAGTGCGTCATCCAGGTGCTGTATGCGGTTTAACAGACTCATTGGCCACTCTCCCTATTCCTCTGCAGGCTCCAGGGGCCTGAAGTACGCGATGTCGGTGATGGCTCCCGTGCGGTCGGTGGGCGGCTTCCAGACCGCCTCAACCCGCATGCCGATCTCTAGGGCATCTGGATCGACGTCCCCGAGCAGATGCATGATCCCCATACCCGGCGCAGCGCCGTCGATCTCGATGACCGCCGGCATCATGGGGTCCTCCAGATGGACCATGTCCCAGGTCACGTAGCATCGCGAGAAGGTGAGAACCGTACCCGTATCCTCCAGCGGGACCCAGCGGTCCGTGGCGCAGAAGCACGATTCACAGAACATGCGCGGCGGTACCAGGACCCGATCACACTCGGGGCAGTGGCGGCCGATCAACCTTCCTCCTTTCAGTTCCTGCAGGTAGCGACCGATGGCGACGCCCGCGTCCCACGCGTACTGGGCGTTCGGATCCCACGTTTCGAAGAGCACGGGTTCCTGCGTCGAATCAGGTCGCTCCTCGAAATCCTCGCGTCGAAGATACACGCTGTCGTAGACAAGCTCTTCCATAGTTTTCCTCCCTACACGCCCATCACAATCACGGTGCCT
This sequence comes from uncultured Anaerolineales bacterium, assembly GCA_964514285.1. Classification (GTDB taxonomy): domain Bacteria; phylum Chloroflexota; class Anaerolineae; order B4-G1; family B4-G1; genus SKLM01. The sequence continues at coordinate 17,696 of CAZEQC010000059.1, forward strand.
ACCTGCATCAGATCGCCCCACGCTTGTGCCAAGCCCCGTCTCGGGTTGCCGGGGACCTGTCGAGCTCCCGCTTCACCGCGCAGCTGCCAGAAGATCTCCCCGACCTTCATAAGCCCGGCGGCGGCGATCGGGTTTCCTACTCCCAACAAGCCGCCTGACGGGCAGACGGGCAAATCGCCATCACGTTGGGTCACGCCGTCTGCAGCAGCCTTCGGTGCCTCTCCCTTGTCGAAGAGCATCAAGCCCTCCAGATGGTGGAGCTCCTTATAGTCGAACGGGTCGTAGGGTTCGGCGATGTGAATCTCCTTCCGCGGCTCGGTAATGCCGGCCATGTCGTACGCCATGCGGGCGGCCTCCTCTACGTACACGGGATACGAGAGGTCACGGTTGGTCCAGTAGGCCGTATCCAGGTTCCAGCCTACGCCCTCAATCCAGACCGGCTTGTCCGTCACCCGGCGAGCGACGTGGCTGGCGCTGATGACCAGCGCCACAGCCCCATCCGTGACCGGGCTGACGTCCAGCCGCTGAACGGGCCATGCTAACGTGGGCGAGTCGAGAACGTCGTCCACTGTGATATCAGGGTCACCCAGCAACGCGGCGGGGTGAAGCGCCGCGTTCCGTTTGTTCTTGACGGAGACGGTGGCGATATCTCGTTTGCTCAACCCGTAGCGGTGCATATAGGCGTTCATCTCCAGGGCGAAGATCCAGAGCAGGTTCGGCTTCAAGGGGCGCTCTGTGGTGTGATCGAAGATGGTCAGAAAAGCAGCTTGCGGATGAGGCTGGCACGAGGACATCTTCTCCTCGCAGACGACCAAAACAGTGTCGAAGAGGCCGCTGGCGACGTGATACCAGCCCTGGATCGCAGAGAAGACACCCGTGCCGCCACCTACGTAGCCCCGAATGACGGGCTTGCCCCACCCCCCGCAGCCATCGGACAGATACTCGCTCTTCATGTGGACGCCGTCGAAGGCATCCGGCGCTGTGCCGATCACCACGGCGTCAATGTCGTCTAACGTCAGGTCGCAGGACGTCAGCGCCAGGTGGGCAGCTTCCCACGATAGCTCCTTGGACGTCTCTTGCGCTCGTCGCACGAACTTGGTCATCCCTGCGCCGACCACGGCGACTCGCTGATTGCTACGCTTCATGCGTTTTACGTACATCGGTCGCCTCCTAACTGCTCAAGACGACGGCCGCACCGCCAGTGGTGGGCACGCCGCGCCAACCGAAGGCCAGCCCGACCTCGGCACCATCGATCTGTCTCTGTCCGGCCTCACCGCGGAGTTGGAGAACGACCTCCAGCACGCGAGCCAGACCCGTTGCGTCGAGCAGATGGCCCTGACCGAGAGCGCCGCCGGAGGGGTTGACCGGAAACTCGCCCGTGCGCTCCGTCCCGCCCGCAAGGGTCCATTCCCCGGCCACGCCCGGTGGACAGAGGCCCAGGGCCTCCAGGTGCTGTAACTCCTTGTAGGCGAAGGTGTCGTCGATCTCGGCGAAGTCGATCTCCTGTCTGGGGCTCTTGATGTCGGCGGTGCGGAAGGCCATCTCGCCGGCAGCTCGGGCATACCGTGCATCGCCCCAGGGTCGGCTCTCCAGCCTGAAGGTATCGTTGGCCCATCCGACGCCCTGCACCCATATCGGCTGGTCCGTGAGAGTTGGAGCTGTCTCGCCGGAAGCGAGCACGAGGACAACCGCGCCGTCGCTGTGGCTCGCACACTCCAATTGCGTGAGCGGCTCGGCGATGGGCTCTGAAGTGAGGACGTCGTCAATAGAGATCACAGCGCCGAAGCCCGCCAGCGGATTGGAAAGAGCGTTGCTCCGGTTCTTGGCGACGACGGCTGCACATTCCTCGTGGGTGGTGGCCGTCTCGGCCAGATAACGCAGCATCTCCATACCGGCCACGAACGTGGGATGGGCGTTAAGTGGGCGGTTGAAGACAGGATCGAAGGCGAAGGCGAGAATGTACGGCAGGGTGAGGATGTTAGAGGCCTTGCTGTGCCCCTCCACGACGATGACGTCGAACTGTCCGGTGAGAATCTGCATCACCGCGGCTGCCAGGCCGTGGATACCCTCGCCCGTGATGGTTTGGACAGGCCTGTGGATCGCGCCTAGCTGATCTGGGACGTACTCATCGAAGATGCTGGTGCCCTCATTGTAGTCCTCCCCCACGGTGACGAAGCTGTCTACGTCACGTCGGGGATCGATGCCGGCATCCTCATAGGCCTGGACGGCGGCATCATACATCAGTTCTTTGTACGATAGATCGGGCGAGATGGAGCGGAAGCCGCTCCAGCCCGCGCCCACGATGGCAACACGCCTCTTTAGGCTCATACCGCTTGCCTCCTTGGGTCATGCCTGAGCTGTGATGCGGGCGCCTTTGCGCCAGGCGTAACATGCGTCTGTTTCTTGAGAGAGATCACCTCCTTGGGTGGGTCAACGTCACGTAGGGGATCTCAGCTCTCCTCGAAAGATCCTCGTGGTGCCTGGCACTTGTCCAGCGTTGGAACGCAGCGACATAAGCCAGCGTCCTTTCAGTGCCTGACACCTCTGTTACCAACGCAAGTCGAGCCTCGTGCACTAGTCTCTTCCGGATGACGGTGACCGTTCGTTATCCCGGTAAGGCATCGGAATGTATTCAACCGAGGGGCGTCGCTGCGATGTCTGCGGATAGAGATCCATCAGCTCGTAGACCTCTTCAGGTACGTCGATGCTCACCGGCACGCCCAGGGCTCTCGCCTCATTGACCGTGATCGGGTAGTCGTGGGTCCATGTACCGGTGGCCAGCTTCTCGGCCATCTCTTCTGCGTGCTCTCGATCAGCCCGATGGGCGACGATTCGGATGACTGTCTGCTTCACCTGTCTGATGGCTTTCTCTCCGACATCGGCGAGGATCAGCGTCTGGTCATCCAGCTCGTTGACGTCCTTCTTGCTTGCAGCTCTGAGGATCGAGGCCGCCGGCATATCCTGCAGTTGGGGATCCACCGGTCCCAGCACGGCATTCTCATCCATCACGACCTGGTCAGCCGCCAGCGCAATCAGTGTGCCACCGGACATGGCGTAGTGCGGCACGAAGACCGTGACGTCTGCCTCGTGAGCGCAGAGAGCGTAGGCGATTTGCTCCGCTGCCAGCACGAGCCCACCTGGTGTATGCAGAATGAGGTCGATGGGCACGTCGGAGTCGGTCATTCGGATCGCCCGCAGGATCTGTTCGGAATCATCGATGTCGATGTAGCGGAAGAGGGGGATACCCAGGAAAGCCATGGTCTCCTGGCGATGGATAAGGGCGATAGCGCGGGAGTTCCGTCTCTTCTCCAACTCCCTCAGCTTGCGCAGGCGGGCGATCTCACGTAGCTTCTGCCGAATGGCTGGTAGCACGGATGCGCCAACAAGGAAGATCCAGAAGATATCGGTGAATTCCATCGTATGAGCCTCCCAGACTCCAG
>CAZEQC010000060.1:0-4833 GCA_964514285.1 uncultured Anaerolineales bacterium
GGCAGACCCCTCCACGATGGCCCCGGGCCGCAGGCTGTGCGCGTAGGGCGCGGCGGCGAGGGCCACCCGCTGATCGTCCAGCGGCACCGGCGAGCCGTCGCCGGGGCACTGCACGGCGACCTCCAGCCAGCGGGCCTCGCCGGTGAAAGCATCGCCGCCAAAGTCGAGCATGACCGTGAAGTAACCGTTGCTGACCTCGGCGCTTTTGCTGTCGGTGTCTAGAGGGGTGCTGCCGCTGGCGACGTCGTACAGGTCGAAGGCAAAGTCACAGGTCACGCCGTCGACCGGGACGTCGTTCTTGACCAATCGTCCTTGATAGGTGAAGCCAGCCCCGAGAGTGCTGTCCTGTGGTCCGATCTCTTGTGCTTGCACCGCGTAGAGCGGGCCGGCGACGCTGCTGCCCAGCGTCACGATCAGCCCCAGAGCTAGCATCAGATGGAAAAGCGTACCGCGTTTTGCGAACTGCATTAGGCGTGTCATTGTCAGTCTCTCCTTGGTCTTGGTGGACGGATGGCAGGTCGATCGGCCCTTTGCCATCTGCTCACTTATCCTCCGCTCTCCTGCTTGGCTGCCTCCGCTTAGTGCTTTCGGGTTACCAAAGGCAGGTAGATGTGCTTATCAAGAGCGGTGTGCCTTTTCACGGTTAGTTGTACCGAGTCGCTCGCGGCCTGTGCTTCGCTCATAGCGCAGTTCCAGACCTTGATTTCCACGTTGTAAGTGCCGACGTTATTGAAGGCGTGATTGAGCGGTGTGGTCAGCGGATCGGCGGTATTGGTGGAGGTGGAGGGAGGGCCATCTTCGTAATCGATGGTGTAGGTGTAAGGCTTGTAGGCGCTGTTGGGTGAGATATCCGCGCTGAAGGCAACGGCTGTGTCGGTGTAGATGTCACCCAGCGTCATCAAGGTCAGAGTCACACCAGTGACCTCCGTGCAGGATGGCGCTTCCCCCCCACCAGGCCAGAAGCCGCTGAATAGCGTGTAGTCGCCGCCACTGCTGGCGGGTCCCGGCTCCGGCTGGCCGGCGCTTCCCGTCAGGGAGTAGGCGCCGCCGCTGACGGTATCCCCGCCGCCGTCCAGTGTCCACCATGTTAGGTCGTAGCTCTCGCCGATCTGGGCCAGAGCCACACCCCCAACTAGGAATAGAGCAAGCAGTGTGAGCGCGATGATGGTCTTCTGCTTAGATAGGGTCATAAGTGTACCTCCCTATGGAGTCTCTTTGCCCGGCTCACGGGCTTTGGCGACCGGCGCCTGCGCCAGCGGGCCGGTGTATGCCTCGACGAAGCCCAGCAGATCGGCCAGGCATTCGAAATAGCGGGCCTCGCCCGAGGCGGCGTGCTGGACCCAGCCCCGCCACAGGGGCTGAGTGTCCTTCTCCCACCAGATGCGGAGGACAAAGGCGTTGCTGACGTGTCGTCGCTCGGCCACGATGATTCCTCTCCCCGCCTTACGTTTTTGCGCGTTACGTCTTACGTCGGGCAGTCCCAACCCCACTGAGCCGCGATCTTCATCAGGTCGATCACGGTAATGGTGCCATCACCATCGACATCGTGGCGATCCTCGTAGCAGTCGTCGCCCCTGCATATCTCTCTCCCGCTTTCCAACCTCGACTCACGTTCATGTTCTACTCCTCCTCAAAGAGATGATGCGGCTTAAGCTACTGGGGCACCACAAAAGTTTCATCGAAGAGCCCTACCAGACGATGGGCTCTCTATGGATCTCGCTTCAACGTGGGTAAGACCAAGATATGATGAAGGGTACCATAGGGGTGTCTCGAAAGTGTCATGAGGAAGTGAGGGGATGCGGTGAACCTTCAGCTCATTTGTCCATCGTTCGGATCGTAGGCATCTTCGTCAAGCAGATGGTTAGGACGACGACCCCCAGAAGCAGCAAAGACTGCCGGTTAGTGGTCACCGGCAGTCTGGGGTACGGATGTCTATGATCTATCTACAAGTCAGCCTGGGATGTCTTGGATCTGCATTCCTCTCCTATCCTCTCAGCCGCTTCGACTGCCTCGCGTGCGCACCTCATGCCCGGCCTTCCGCAGCGCGACCAGGTCGCGCTTGATGGTGGAGACGCTGACGTCGAGCGCCTCGGCCAGATCGTCGAGGGTCGGAGCGGCGGATTGCTCGGCGGCCTGGCGCAGCAGGCGCAGGATGCGGTGGTGGCGGCGGGCGATTCTTCGATTGCGCTCAGAATGAGCCTCTTCGGTGATCCGATCGTCCTCCGGCGCGCTGATGGTCCAAATCACCTCGACGTACTCATCTTCACGAAGCGGGCGGCCGGTGGGTGCACGGCTATGAGGAAGCCGAACACGCCTGTACAGCAGAGGGGAAGGGGGGCGGCCGAGTCGTTGGGCGAGCAAGATGCTCCTGTTGATCCGGAAATCGTTGAGGAAGGACTCTCTGAGCTCTGGATCGCCGATCCTGGCGGCTTGCTTCAGTAGTAACTCGTAAGCGCGCTCCAGGTAGGGGCGTGCGGCGTCTTCTCCCTCGGTCACGGTCACGACTTGATATCTTTCGAAGCAGATGTCCTTGGTGCGATCGAACGTTCCCAAGGCATCGAGGGTCGAGAGTGCCTCTGACGATAGGTCGACCGCCTCGTCGACAGAGCCGAGACGCAGGTGTGCCAAGGCCAGATGGGAAAGATGATAGGCCATGTCGTCCAGGTATTGGCTCGCTTCCGCAACCTCAACAGCCCGTTGGAAATGGGAGCGCGCTTGTCTGGCGTCGCCCCAATCTAGGGCTATGAGCCCTAGAAGACCCCGCGCTTCGATCTCGAAGTTGCGGTTTTCAACCTCCTGGCAGAGCTGTAGCGCTTCCTCGGCCTGCTGCTCCGCTTCCTTTGGATGGCCTGATTCGTACTTGTTGCTCGCTTGCCACAAGCGGATGATGCCCTGCCAGAGACGGTCCCCCACTCGTTCTATGACCTCCCACGCGTCTGTTAGGGCCTCTTCAGAGCGCTGATAGCTCCCGAGCACGTGGTAGGTGATACCAGTATTGCCGAGGGCGCACGCCTCTCGATAACGATCGCCAATCTCCCGGCAGATGCGTCGGTCTGCCTCGAAACACGTCAAAGCCTCCGCGAAATCCCCCGTGTGCCCCAGATGGATGTTGCCCAGCATGTTGAGGACTCTCGATAGGCCTTCCTGGTTCTTGGTCTCTGCAAAGAGGCCTCGTGCCTCTTCTGTTGCGGCCTGACAGCGGGGTGTATCGCCGATGTTCCACCACGCACGGGCTGCCGAGACGAGACACTCCCCCAGCAGGTCCTTGCTGCCGGTTTCACGAGCAAGGTCGATCGCCTCATTCAAAGACGTCAGCGCCCGCTCTGGTTCTCCCGCCAGAACCTCCAGCCATCCTTGCCTATGGCATGTCTGAGCCTGCAACAAAGGATCGCGCAGATCCTCCGCCAGCGTGAGCATCTCATCCAAGACGGTCGTCTGTTCGTCGCGACGCCCGAGGACCCCGAGCGCTTCTTCGAGGCGGGCGAGGACTTCCCACCGGGTGGTGGGATCCACGGGGCTCTTCAGCGCTGTGCGGTAGTGTCTTATCGCTGTCTCAAAATCGTGGAGGCTCCGTGCACGGCCTGCAGCCTTCACTATGTAGGTCGTGGCCTTCTCGGTCGCGCATCCGAGGTTGAAGTGCTGGGCCAGCGTCTCGACCTGGTCTGGATAGACGGTTTCCAACGCTTCTCCCACCCGCCGGTGCAGTTCGCGTCGCTGCCCTCGCTCAATGTTGTCGTAAGCTGCGCTGCGCACCAGGTTATGTTCGAAGCGGTGACCGACCTTCGTCTCTTTCAGGAATCCCCGCTGTTCCAGCTTGCTTAGCTGTTCGCTCAGCTCAGCGGGAGGAATGTCGCTGGCCCGACAGAGCAGGGGGAAGTCGGCGTTCTCTCCCAGGACGGCGACCAAGTCCAGCGGACTGCGTAGTCCGGAGGGCAAGCGCCTCAGCCGCTCGCCGATCAGCTCCTGGACCGAGGTAGGGGTGGACAGCGGCAGTTCCTCGCTAGGAAACTGCCAGCCAGCAGACGATGGATGACCCTTGGCTGATGGGACACTGATTGGTGCGAGATTGCCCTGTTCCAACAGGGACTTGAGGGTCTCCACCAGGAAGAGAGCATTGTTGCCGATCTCGTCCTGCAGACGCCAGGCGAAGGCGCTGGCTTGGGCGTTTGCCTGGCCTACGCCCAACGCTCGGCAGACGAGGGCTGCGGCCTCGGAGGGATGGAAGGAGGAGAGATGGATACGCAGCAAGGGCTGCGCCCGGTCGAGAGTGACCAGCGTCTCCCATACGATGGCCCGCTGGCGAGCTTCGGCGGGGCGATAGGTGAGGATCATCAGGGCGCGGCTTCTGGGAAGGTGGGAGGCGAGATGAGGTAGCGCGGTCAGGATGGCCTCGTCCGCCCAGTGGAGATCCTCCAGCACCAACAGCAGCGGTGCGACCGAAGCCATGCCGATTAGGGATCGGCTCAACCCTTCCCAAAGGCGCTGCTGCTCTTCCTGCGGTTCGAGGGAGGGAAGGGAAGCCAGGTCGGGCAGTTGCTCAGTTAGGGGTGGAAAGAGCTGTGCGGCGGCGCTTAGCCATTGTGGCTCTACTATCTCGGCCAGCTGGGCCACGCGGAGCGGCGTCAACAGGGGCGAGAGCGCATTCGAGAGGTGCTGGTAAGGGGATGGGACGGCCAGCGGATCGGCCTTTCCCACCGCCACCTGGAACCCACGCCAACGGGCTGTGGCAATGGCCTCCTGCACCAGCCGGGTCTTGCCCACGCCAGCATCTCCCTCGATCAGCGTGACCCCGCCGTGACCCTGGAGGGCAGCGTGCAGAGCATCGACCAGGAT
>CAZEQC010000060.1:4843-20873 GCA_964514285.1 uncultured Anaerolineales bacterium
GACCAGGATAGTCCGCTCGTCTGTCCGTCCTACGAAGGGTAGATGAGCCACGTCATGCAGTAAGGGCGGCGGGGAGGCGGGAAGGGGCAAGTGCGCGGACTCGGCTTCCTGCATAGCGGCAGCGATTTCGTGGTAGAGGGCAGTGGTGGCGGCGGATGGTTCGACGCCCAGCTCCTCGCCCAGTAGATCGCGCAGCGCGGTGAACTGCTCCAGGGCAGCTCTTGGACGGTTCAGCAGATAATAGAGACGCATCAACTCGCGGTGGGCTAGCTCGTGGAGAGGATCGCAAGCGACGAGACGCTGGCTGTAGGTAAGCGCCGATTCGTAGTCGCCTCTTTGCTTGTGCAGCGTGATCAAACGTTCCAACGCGCGCAGGTAGAGCTCACGTAGCCGCTCCCGCTCCACCAACGCCCAGTCATCGTAACAGCTAGTCAGGAAGTCGGCGCGGTAAAGCGCTACGGCGTCCTCCAGGTTGTGCGGATCATCCCTCCTGATAACGGTGTGCTCGGTTGCGCCCAGTACCACCTCCTCGAAAGCCTCGACGTCGAGTCGATCTTTAGGATGGAGCTCAAATGCGACGGCGTCGTGCTCCGTGACGATCCGGTCGCTGGCGGGGCCGAGGGCACGTCGGATCTGCCAGAGGGCGTGGGAAAGGGCCCGTCGGGCGCTCTGATTGGCTTGCTCTGGCCAGAAGAGCCCGGCCAGTCTCTCTCGGCCTATGGCGTTGTCGTGGTTGAGGATCAGATAGGCCAGCAGCGATCTTGCTTTGGATGCGCGGGGAGGAGCGGGGAGTGGGTGATCCGCAGCCTGGATGTGGCTTCCACCGGGTTCTAGCTGAGCTGTCTCATTCCTCGATGTCAGTTCAAGGGTGCCAAGCAGCCGGATGTGGAGGGGAAACGCGCTCATTGTGATCGGTCCGCTCCCAGTAGTCTAGACGGCGGAGGCGAGTCCCACAACGTTTTTCTTACAGCGACGTCTCGGACCCAGGGCGTTTGTCTTTGAAAGCAACGCTGTCGTGCTGAAGACACGTTCGGATGAATGGCGTCGCCTCGGTGACGAGTCGGGTACATTATACTCACCGCGGAGTAGAGCGCAACTCTGACCCGGCCCGGAGACAGGGTAATCGTATTTGGCATCTTCGCTCAGCCTGGATCTGACGATCCAGAGCGAGCAGAGGGGCGCAGCAAGCAGCCCACAGTCGGCCCAATTCTCCAAATGCGATTGCCCTGGGCCCGGAGACGACCCGGCGGCTTCGACTTAGTATCGTGAATCGCAGATCCGCTGGAAACAATGGCTGATCGTCGCGTGGGTCTCTCGTTCAGAGTCCCACGGATGCGCATGGAACCTTTTGATCCGCCACCGCGTCTACGAGATAGAGACGGTCCCTGTGTACCGTTCTGACGCTTTCTGTGCTATACTCAGGCGAGGGGCGGTGTGATATCTTTTCACTTCAGGAGGTTGGATCGTATGAGCAGACAAACAGTGGTCGACACCCTTGGATTGCTGGTGGTGCTGAGTTTGTTGCTAGGCGCTTGTGCGCCTCAGTTGACGCCGACGCCGACGAAGAGGTCGGAGACACCGGAGCCATCACCGACGCCGACGGCAGCCGGACCAACGCCGCCGCCCGGTAAGGCGGCGCCCGTTGTGGTTCAGCGCACCCCGGAGGTGGGCGCCGAGCTTTCCCCCGAGGGTGCGATTGAGTTGGTCTTCGATCGATCCATGGATCAGGCCTCCGTGGAGAGGGCGCTCCAGGTCAGCCCGCAGGTAGCGGGCGACATCGTATGGGCCAACGAACGTACGGTACGGTTCAAGCCGGCTCGGGATTTGAAGCGAGACACGGAGTATCGTGTCACGCTCAACGCTCAGGCTCAAGCCGCCGACGGAGAGTCGCTGGTGGACGACTATCGCTTCGACTTCCGCACGGTGGGCTATCTGGATGTTTCGCAGGTCGTGCCGGCCTCTGAGGCTGTAGATGTCGAGACGGACAGCACCATCACCGTGATGTTCAACCGTCCTGTCGTCCCCTTGACGGCTGTCTCCGATCCAGCGTATGAGGGTCTGCCACAACCGCTTACCCTCGATCCTCCCGTTGAAGGTGATGGCGAGTGGCTCAATACCTCGATCTTCACCTTCACCCCGGAGGAGCCGCTGGCTGGTGGTACCACCTACAGGGCGAAGATTGAGGCTGGACTGAGCGATACGACCGGAGGGGTGCTGGAGGAGGACACCTCCTGGCAGTTCACTACGCAGCTGCCCCAGGTCACATGGATCTCACCGGAGGAGGGAGGGGAGCTGATCTCGGTGGAACCGACAGTCGAGGTGGCATTCAATATGCCCGTCGATCCTGCCTCGGCGGCGGAGGCCTTCAGCCTTGAGGGCGGTGGAGAGGTGGTGGACGGTCTCTTTGAGGTGGTGTCGGAGACGCTGGTTTTCACGCCAACAGAGCGTCTGGCTTTTGACACACAGTACACCGCCCGGGTGGCCTCCGGCGTGCTGAGCCTGCGTGGTGGCGAGGGGATGCCGGAGGCTTACGAATGGCGCTTCACCACCGTTCCCTTGCCTCAAATCATCGGCACCCGGCCGAGAGATGGAGAGCAGGATGCCGCTCCACACCGTCCCTTTGAGATCCTGTTCAACGCCCCGATCGATCCAGCGACGGTCATGCCCAATGTGGAGATGACTCCGCCGCTGTCGCCGACGCAGGTCTATACCTACTTCACCCCTTACGACAACGTCTTCCGCATCGACTTTGGATCCCAGCCGAGCACCGACTACCAGGTGCGCATCGAGCCCGACATTAGCGATCCGTACGGCAACAAGACGGGCCAGACATTGACGGTCGACTACCGGACAGCGCCGCTCGATCCAGCGGTACAGTTGGACGTGCCAGGGCGGATCGGGACCTACAACGCTGGCAAGCCTGCGCAGATTCTGATCGGCCACCTCAATACGGACCGTCTCGACCTGAAGCTTGCGCGCGTCGATCTGGACGCCTATGCGAGCGCTCGGGATCGTCTCTGGGAGCATCAGCTGCCTACGGAGTTGCTGATCGAAAACCCACGCACATGGTCCGTGATCGTCGAGGCACCGCTTAACGAGAGACGACACACGGCGGTCGGGCTGACAGAGACCCCCGATGGAACACTGGCGCCGGGGCTGTATCTTCTGGAGGTCCGAGCTCCGGGCGTCTCCTTCGAACCTTGGGTACAGCGGCGCTTGCTGTCGGTCTCTGACTTCAACTTGACCATCAAAAGGGATGAGAGGACGATCTGGGTCTGGGCCACGGAGCTGGAGAGCGCTCAGCCAGTCAGTGATCTGCCCTTGGTGGTGCGACAGTCCAACGAAGAGTCAATAGGGCCAGTGATGAGCGACGAAGATGGGCTGGCGCAGTTCGATCTGAGCAGCAGCGGCGAACGTATTCTCCATGTCATAGCCGAGGATCCCTTCGTCCTGGGCGGCACCGATTGGGAGTGGGGGCGCGGCATCAGCCCGTGGGAGTTTGGCTTGGAACGGGGCTACGACAGGCGAGACTATCGGGTACACATCACCACCGACCGCCCCCTGTATCGGGCGGGGCAGACCGTGCACTTCCGCGGCATCGTGAGAAGACAGGAGGACGTTGACTACGATCTTCCTTCTCAGGAAAACGTTCAGGTTCGAGTCCGTTCTGCCGAGGGCGATGAGGTCTATCGTCAAGCGTTGGCGTTGGACGAGCACGGCACCTTTCAGGGAGATCTGACTCTGGAGGAGGGAGCGGCTCTGGGGGACTATCGGATCGACGCTGACGTGGGCGGCCAGGGCTACGGAACGACCTTCACTGTGGCCGCGTACCGTCCTCCGGAGTTCGAGGTGACGGTGACGCCTGCGAAGCGAGAGCTATCCTCGGGTCAGGGCACACAGGCAAACGTTGAGGTGAGTTATTTCTTTGGTGGAGGTGTGGCCGACGCTGAGGTCGCGTGGCGCATCCTCAGCGCGCCCTATCGATTCGATCCGGAGCAGTTCGGGCGTTACGACTTCACGGTCGATGACAATCCGTGGATCTGTCGCTGGTGTTGGTGGCAGCCGCGGCCCAGCCCGGAGATCATCTTGGAGGGCTCCAGCACGACCGATACCGGCGGACGTGTGAGCATTCCCCTACCGACCGATAGTATGACCGGAGGACAGCGTCTGACTGTGGAGGCGACGGCGTACGGCAAGGATGGACAGACGGTGTCGGGACGGGAGGAAATCGTTGTCCACCGTGGCGATTTCTACGTCGGATTGGCGCCACAGGAGCGGGTAGGCGAGGCGGGCGAGGATCTGGCGGTGGACGTGGTCACGGTCGACTGGGACGGTCGCCGAGTGCCGAACAAGGCCCTAGATGTCGAGATCTACCGTCGTGAATGGATCAACACGTTCGTCGAGGACGAGCGCGGTGGCAGCTGGGAGTGGGAGACCGAGGATACACTGGTCACCACCGATACCATCACCACCGATGGCAACGCCGCTGGAGAGCTCGTATTCACGCCGCCGCAGGGCGGTTCGTACAAGGTGATGGTCAGCGAGGCCGGCGATGGACCGACCAATGGATCGCTTGCGCGCACGTCGAGCTGGGTCTGGGTGAGCGGGGCTGACGATGTCTCTTGGCGGCGGGAAAACAACGATCGCTTTGACCTTATCAGTGACAAATCCAGTTACGTTCCAGGGGAAACGGCTGAAATTCTAATCCCCAGTCCCTTCCAGGGTGAGCAGTGGGCCTGGATCACTGTCGAGCGTGCCGGCGTGCTGGAGCAAGAGGTACGGCAGCTGGAGAGCAATTCTGCTGTCTACAACCTCCCGATCACGGCCCAACACGCCCCCAACGTCTACGTGTCTGTGGTAGTCGTCAAGGGCCCCGATGCCACGAACCCGGTGGCGACGCACAAGGTCGGTATCCTTCCGCTGACGGTGGAACCGGTGGAACAGACGTTAGACATTGCTGTCACCCCCAGCACCGAGCGTGCAGAGCCGGGCGACACGGTTTCCTTTGACGTGCAAGTCCGAGATGCCAACGGCGCCCCGGTGGAAGCTGCTTTCTCCCTCGACCTGGTGGATAAGGCCGTGCTGAGCCTCAAGCCGCGCCAGGAGGGCGCCATCGTCGATCAGTTCTATGGACGTCGAGGCCTGGGGGTCTCTACGTCGAGCGGGCTGATCCTCTCCGTCAACCGTCTGCTGCTGAAGCAGGTGGAGGAGCTGGAGAACCTGGCTCGGCAGGGATTGGGCATCGGTGGCGGTGGGGGTGAGGTTATGGAAGAGGCCGCGGCCGAGGCGCCAGCCCGGGACGAGGCCGGCAAGCTGGAGACGGAGAGCTTACCCCCCGGCGTTGAGGTGCGCCAGACGTTTGAGGATACCGCGTTCTGGAGGGCTGACGTCGTCACCGACGAGGATGGGCAGGCCTCGGTGGAGGTTCCACTGCCGGATAACCTGACCACCTGGGTCTTCCGGGGGGTGGGTGTGACGAAGAACACCAGGGTTGGTGAGGAGACCGCGGAGTTGTTGGTCACCAAGCCGTTGCTCGTGCGCCCGGCTACGCCGCGTTTCTTTGTCGTGGGGGATCGGTCTCAGCTAGCGGCCCTGGTGAGCAATAACACTGGCGCCGAGCAGGAGGTTGAGGTGACGCTGCAGGCTGGGGGCCTGCGAGTGGGCGAATCATCGAGTCAGCGAGTCACAATCCCCGATGGTGGAGAGGCGGAGGTGACCTGGTGGGTCGAGGTTGAGGACGTGCCCTACGTGGACGTGGTGATGGGGGCTGTGGCTGGTGACTACGCCGATGCCGCGCGCCCGCGCCTGACCACAGGGGGCGATGGCACGCTACTCGTGCACCGATACACAGCTCCCGAGATCGTGGGGACCGGAGGACAACTTTCGGAGGAGGGGGCTCGCGTGGAGGCTGTTGCGCTGCCGCCCAACGTCAGCGACCGTCGAGGTGAGCTATCCGTCAGACTCGATCCCTCGCTGGCGGCCGGTATGACCCAGGGTCTGGATTACCTGGAGAACTACCCCTACGAGTGCACGGAGCAGATCGTCTCCCGTTTCTTGCCCAACGTATTGACCTATCGGGCCTTGCGGGAGCTGGAACTGTCCCGACCGGAGCTGGAGCAGCGCCTGCCGGATCTGGTGGCGGCGTCGCTGGAGAAGCTCTACGCCCGACAGAACGATGACGGCGGATGGGGCTGGTGGGAAGGGGGAGAGACCAGGACTCATCTGACGGCCTACGTCGTTTTCGGGATGATCAAAGCGCGTCGAGCCGGTTTTGAGGTACGGGAAGCGGTCGTCGACCGCGGCCTCTCCTATCTGCGCGGGCAGTTGTTGCCTGTCAGCCAGCTCACGTCCTACCGTGAGGCAAACCAGCAGGCCTTCATCCTCTACGTGATGGCCGAGGCTGATGACATCGGTCAGGTCAGCGAATACCTTGATGATCTCTACCTGGAGAGAGACAAACTGAGCCATTACGGAAAGGCCTATCTGGCGCTTACGCTGCACCCACTTGACGCTGAGGATCCACGTATGACGACGCTGCTCTCCGATCTCCAGAACGATGCCATTCTGAGCGCTACCGGCGCTCATTGGGAGGAGGACAGGGTCGACTACTGGGCGATGAACACTGACACACGCTCCACCGCCGTCATCCTGGAGGCTCTGACTCAGCTCGATCCGCAGAATGAGCTGATCCCCAACGTAGTGCGCTGGTTGATGGTGGCTCGCCGCGAGGGTATCTGGGAGACGACGTACGAGACCTCATGGGCCTTGATCGCACTCACGGATTGGATGAAGGTCACCGGCGAACTGCGCGGAGACTATGACTATGCTCTATGGCTAAACGACCAGCTGCTGGAGGAGGGCCGGGTGACGCCAGAGACGGTCGACGAGTCCATTCAGCAACAAGTGGCAGTGGCCGATCTTCTCGCAGAAGCGAGCAACCGTCTCATCGTCGGCCGGGGCGAGGGCCAAGGACGGCTTTACTACACGGCCCATCTGCGAACGTTCCTGCCAGTCGAGGAGGTCGAACCGCTCAATCGGGGCATCGTCGTCTCTCGGCAGTACAGCGATCCCGCGTGCGCCGAGGGCGTCCAATGCCCAGAGGTGGATACGGTCCAGGTAGGCGACGTGGTGCAGGTGCGGTTGACGCTGATCGCGCCGCATGACGTGACCTACGTGGTGGTCGAGGATCCGCTGCCGGCCGGCGCGGAAGCCATCGACCCCAGTCTGGCGACGACCAGTCTGGTGGAGCAGCAGCCCGGGCTCTACCGCCAATCGGAGAGGGAGGAAATGCGTTCCTTCTACCGCTGGTGGTGGAGCTGGTACAGCCGCAGCGAGATGCGCGACGACAAGGTGGTGCTCTTCGCCGACTACTTGCCGGCCGGTACCTATGAGTACACTTACACCTTCCGCGCCACCCGGCCTGGCGAGTATCATGTGATACCCACGAGTGCGCGCGAGTTCTACTTCCCGGAGGTCTTCGGACGAGGCGCCGGGCGGATGCTCAGCATTGAGGTCGACGAGTGAGAGGGCAGGCTGATTGCTGATATGCCCGGTCGGGAGACCGGGCATATCCTGCGACCGGGGACATCCTGCCTGAGTTGGCTGGTGGTTGGTCGGGAGACCAACCACTCTCGTGGCGTCTAGCCCCTCTCGCGAAGATGCGGGAAGAGGATCACCTCGCGGATATTCGGCTGATCGGTGAGAAGCATCACCAGGCGGTCCACGCCAATGCCAAAGCCACCGTTGGGCGGCATGCCGTACTTCATCGCCCGTACATAGTCCTCGTCCATCGGGTGGGCTTCTTCGTCATCGGGATCGTAGAGGCGTCCCATCTCCCGGAAACGTTCCTCCTGGTCGAAGGGATCGTTCAGCTCGGTGAAGGCGTTTCCCATCTCCAGCCCGCCAATGAAGAACTCGAAGCGCTCCACGTGGGTCGGATCATCGGGCTTCGTCTTCGCCAATGGCGAGATGTCACGAGGGTAGTCCATCACGAAGGTGGGCTGAATCAGTGTTGGTTCAACGGTGCCCAGCAGCCCTTTGTCGATGAGGTGGCCCCAGGTGGCGTCAGGTGGCGTCGGCAGGTTCTCGGCCTGCATGGCTTCGGCCAGCGTCTCGGCATTGGGATACTCGCGATAATCAATACCCGTCATCTCTCGGGCAATATCGCGAAGCGTCACGCGCCGCCAGGGAGGACTGAGATCGATCTCGTGGCCCTGATAGCTGATCACGGGGCTCCCCGTCACCCGCTCGGCGATGGCGGCCACCATCTGCTCGCAGAAGTCCATGACGTCGCGGTAGTCCCAGTAAGCGGCGTAGAACTCCATCTGGGTGAACTCTGGGTTGTGCTTATGAGAGACGCCCTCGTTGCGAAAATCGCGCCCGATCTCATAGACACGATCATACATCCCCACCAGCAAGCGCTTGAGATAGAGCTCAAAGGAGATGCGCAGATAAAGGTCCTGGTGGAGTTGCTGGTGATGGGTAATGAATGGCGTCGCCGCTGCACCGCCGTAGATCGGCTGTAGGATTGGCGTCTCGACCTCCAGGAAGCCGTGGTGGTCGAGGAAATCTCGCATGGCCTTGATTATCTGCGCTCGCCTGCGGAAGATCTGGCGCACGTCGGCATTGCTGGCCAGATCAGCGTAACGCTGTCGATAGCGCTCCTCGACGTCGGAGAAGGAGGTGTAGCGCACGGTTTCGCCATCGACCTCTTTCTCCTTGATCACGGGCAGCGGACTGATGGCCTTCGAGAGCATGTGAAGCCGCTGAACCAGCACACTGATCTCCCCGGTGCGCGTGCGCATCAGAGGGCCTTCGGCCTCTACGAAGTCACCCAGGTCAAAGGCCTCCAGGAATGCCTCGTAGGTCTCCTCATCTAGCTCATCGGAGCGCAGAAAGAGCTGGATCTCATCAGTTCCATCCTCGACGTCGGCAAAGGCGATCTTCCCCATCGCGCGTATGCTACGCAGCCGACCGGTGACCGTCACCTCGGGCGGGGTCTCATCTGAGGTCTCCGCTTCTTCGAACGCCTCGATGGCCTCGGAGACCGTGTGGGTTCGGTTGACTCGGCTAGGGTAGGGGGTTATGCCTCTACGTTTTAGATCCTGAAGCTTTTCCACGCGCTGTTGTTCTAGATCTGTCAGTTCCATACCTTCTCCTGTGCGCTGGTTCTCCGCTTAGTTCTCTACGAAAAAGCCCACAGCGAACCACCTGATGGTGTCCCGTGTGGGCGGCGGGCACGCTTGGGAGATCGTCCCGAGCGCTGTTGAGGTCGATACATCATTGGATGCCGACGATCTTGAACTCCAGTTTCCCGTCCGGGGCATTGATCGTCACTCGGTCGCCTATCCTACATCCCATCATCGCTCTACCGAGGGGGGAGGCGTTGGAGATCAAGCCTTTGGTGGGGTCTGCTTCCGCCGAGCCCACGATGCGATACGTCTCCGGCGACCCGTTGCCCTCGGTGATGGTGACGTGGCTGCCCACCTCGACTTCCTCGTGAGGGCCTGCAGTCTCCTTGATAATGACGGCGTTGCCTAGCATCCTCTCCAGCATCAAGATGCGTCCTTCGATGAAGGCCTGTTCGTTGCGGGCATCTTCCAGCTCTGCATTCTCCAGAAGGGGGCCTTCCTCGAGAGCCAGCTCCAGACGCCGTGCGATCTCCTTGCGGCGGACGGTCTTCAGATGGTGGAGTTCTTCCTCTAGTCTCTCGTATCCCTGTTCGGTGAGGTAGGTTCTCTCGTTGTCCATACTACCACCTCTACTACTAAGGCAGCTAATGATGCGCTGGCTTGTCTATACGCCGGGCGACCGCCTGCTACAGCGCGGGCCGTCAGGCATAAACAAAAAGAAACGCCCACACTGAGTGCGGGGTTTCCATATAGACAATCGACCACATGTTCTCTTTCCGACAGCGCCGAAATTATAGCGCAAAAGCGAGGATTTGTAAAGAGGGGACGCCATGCTATAATCCGTGGGGTTGGAGGGGCCCCTCAGTTGCCAGAGGGGTTTTCCCTTTTCTGCATTCTTCCCTCCATTGTGCTCGATATGCGATGGTTGGGGTCTGGTCTGTCATCATTGATAGAGGTGGTTTCATGCTCGATTTAGAACGCATTCGCGAACACCCGAGCGAGGTTAAGGCCGGTTTGGAGAGTCTGAGGGCCGATCCATCACAGGTGGACGTCATCGTAGAGCTGGATGAACGACGGCGCGAACTCCTGACGGAGGTCGAGACGCTGAGGGCAAGACGCAACCGTGTCTCCAAGAGGATCGGCCGGCTTGAGGATCAAGAGGAGCGGGAGAAGTTGATCGCTGAGATGCGCCAGGTCGGCGATCAGATCGATGCTCTGGAGGAGCCATTGAAAGTCGTTGAGGCCGACCTCCAGTCGGCTATGTTGTCCGTGCCGAACTTGCCTCACGAGAGCGTTCCGGTGGGCCCGGATGATGCCCATAATGTGGTCGTGGGGCAGTGGGGTGAGCCACGAACTTTCGATTTTGAGCCCGTTCCGCACTGGGATCTGGGGCCGGAGCTGGGCATCATCGATTTCGAGCGCGGGGTGAAGCTCTCCGGCAGCCGGTTCTACGTTCTGCGTGGGTTCGGCGCGCGGCTCCAGCGAGCGCTCATTGCCTGGATGTTGGACGTTCACACGATGGAGCACGGGTACACGGAGATCTACCCGCCCTTCGTGGTGAAGGAGGCCTGCATGTGGGGCGCGGGCCAGCTTCCCAAGTTCGAGGAAAACATCTATCACGACGTGGAGGACGACGTGTGGCTCATCGGCACCGCCGAGATCCCCCTGACCAATCTGCACCGGGATGAGATCCTCGAAGCTGCTGACCTGCCGCTGCGCTACGTGGCTTACAGCGCCTGCTTCCGCCGCGAGAAGATGAGCGCCGGGAGGGACGTGCGCGGCATCAAGCGGGGGCATCAGTTCGACAAAGTAGAGATGTATCGCTTCACCGAGCCGGAGGCCAGTTATGAGGCTCTCGACGAGCTGATCGAGCACGGGCTGGAGATCTGCCGCCGTCTGAACCTGCCCCATCGTCTGGTGGAGATGTGCACCGGCGATCTGGGCTTCACCGCGGCGAAGAAGTACGACATTGAGGTGTGGGCTCCGGGCTGCCAGGAATGGCTGGAGGTGAGCAGCCTGAGCAACTGCGAGGCGTTCCAGGCACGGCGTGCCAATATCCGCTATCGGCCCGAGCCGGGGGCGAAGACGCGCTTTGTCCACACGTTGAACGGTTCTGGTTTGGCTCTTCCTCGGATCATGATCGCCATCATCGAGACCTATCAGCGGGCCGATGGCGCGATCGACGTCCCTGAGGTCCTTCAATCGTGGATGGGTGGGGTCGACGTCATCGACGGCACAGGCTAGGCTAACGAATGGGCGGGGCGAGGCTGATCTGAGATTGACAGTTGGGCGCCCTCGTGGTAAAATGCCGGTTGTTCAGCGGGGGAGCCTCCCCCGGGTACACCGGAGGGATGGCCGAGCGGACGAAGGCGATGGTCTTGAAAACCATTGTGGCCCAACAGGTCACCGTGGGTTCGAATCCCACTCCCTCCGCTACGATAACAATAGCATAGAGAGCTATCAGAAAGCCGCTGACGAGACCCGGTGCGTCTTTTTGAGATAGCTCGCATCTAGGGGAGGTGCCGGAGTCTGGTCGATCGGGGCCGCCTGCTAAGCGGTTGTAGGGGTAATGCTCTACCCAGGGTTCAAATCCCTGCCTCCCCGCCAGAATATGCCCTCGTAGCTCAATGGACAGAGCGTCTGGTTGCGGACCAGAAGGTTACAGGTTCAAGTCCTGTCGAGGGTACTTCTTCTTTCTGAGACTCCGAAGCATCTCGCTTCGGAGTCTTCCTGTGTCTAGGACTTAACCGTGCAACGGCTTGGCCGCGGAGAGCAGGCTGAGCCGTCTTCGTTGTATGCAGTGTGCAGAGCGACTGCTTCAGGCCAAGAAAGGAACGCAACCGTATGGACAAGGAACCCCACTCAATCTCTCACTTTTCCCGTCTGATTCACCCCATGCCGGCTTTTCTCGTCACCTGCGCCGGGGAGGATGGTGAGCCGAATGCCATAGCCATCGCCTGGTTGATGCCGGTTAGTATGAACCCGCCCCTGCTAGCGTTTGCCATCCATCCACAGCGCTACTCGTATGAGTTGCTGCAGGAGAGCTCGGACTTCGTGGTCAACGTGATGGCCTACGACCAGGCGCCCGAGGTCCTCTTCTGCGGTCGCTGTTCCGGGCGCGACGTCGACAAGCTTACGCAGGCTGACCTCACGGCGGTGGACGCCCGCTCGGTGGATGCTCCTGCCATCGCAGAGGCGCTGGCCCACATCGAATGCGGTATTGAGGCGGAGCACGTTGCTGGCGATCACGTGATCGTTGTAGGGAGGGTGAGGGCGGTCTTGGCTAAGGAAGGGGTGCTGGTGGAGGGCCAGCGCGACATCGTCACAGCTCCGCCCTTGCTCCACCTGGGTGGTGCTCGCTTCACGACGACCAGTGAGGAGAGCGTTGAGCTTGAGGTGACAACGAGATGAGTAGGTCAGGACCCTGGGACGCGATCCGTGAGGATGCTGCCGCGACGTTGAGCCGATACATTCGCTTCGACACAACGAATCCGCCGGGCAACGAGGCCCCGGCAGCGGCATGGCTCAAGGCCCAGCTTCTTGAGCGCGGGATCACGGAGGACATAACGATCCACGAGCCGGCGCCGGGTCGCGCAATTCTGATAGGGCGCATTGCGGGTCGCGAGGATCTGAGGCCGTTGGTCCTGAACCATCATATGGACGTCGTCCCTGCCGATCCTGGCCAATGGTCTCACGCGCCCTTCGATGGCGAGATCGACGGTGAGTATGTCTGGGGCCGGGGCACTCTCGACACCAAGGGGCTGGGGGTGATGCATCTGTTGGCTTTGGAGCGGCTGGTGCACGCGGGCAGCGCGTTTCGTCGCCCCGTGATCTTCCTGGCCGTGTCTGACGAGGAGACTGGCGGGTCCCAGGGTATGAGGTGGTTAGTGGA
Organism: uncultured Anaerolineales bacterium; assembly: GCA_964514285.1. Lineage (GTDB taxonomy): Bacteria > Chloroflexota > Anaerolineae > B4-G1 > B4-G1 > SKLM01. Next base: position 17,867 of record CAZEQC010000060.1, read on the forward strand.
CCACCATCTCGACGGACTGGACCCTGAATGGGTGTGGGATGAGGGAGGCGGCGGCTTCAAAGGGTTCTTCGGTGACCGGTCGATGTTCGGTATTGCTGTGGCGGAGAAGCAGATCCAGCACCTACGCTTGGTTGCCACCGGACAACCGGGCCACGGGTCGATGCCCCATGATGACAACGCCAACGAGCGTCTGCTGTGGGCTTTGGAGCGTGTCCTACGTCCGCGCCCTATGCGCGTCAACGAGGTGACGGCGGCGCTGTTTGAGGCCGTCGCCGGGTCTCAGCCGTTTCCGATCTCCTTTCTCCTGCGTCATATCGACCATCCGCTGGTTCTCAGGATCGTTGGGCTGCGTCTGGCTGCCGACAAGCGGCTGAACGCTATGCTACGAGACACCATCAGCCTGACGACGCTGGAGGCGGGATACAAGATCAACGTCATTCCAGAGCGGGCAGAGGCAGGGATCGATTGTCGCCTTCTGCCGGGCACGGATGCCGGTTCGTTCCGACGTTGGCTGGAAGACGCCATAGACGATGAGCAGGTGACCATCGAAGCGGTGGAGACGTCCGAGCCCACGGCTGTTTCGCCCATCGACAGTCCTTTCTTCGACGCAGTGTGTCGTGCTGTCGTTCGGCAGGTGCCGGATGGCGTAGCTTTCCCGCTTCTCGTGCCGGGAGGAACCGACTCGCGCTACTTCCGGGCCCACGATGTCCCCGCCTACGGGTTCACGCCTATGTTGTTGGAACCACCTGAGCTGGATCGCGTCCATGGGATCGACGAGCGTCTATCCATCGATAACCTGGAGCTGGGGATCAAGATCACGTGCGACGTGGTGCGGGACCTATGCGTTGCATAAGAATCGGCCGCCAAACCTTGACAGCCGAGGCTCTGAGCGTTATAATAGGGCACGCTGCGGGGATGACAGGCTTCGACGGGGAAGGCTGAGCATGGGCAGCAAGCCGGGGTGCTCTGGCCCCGTGAACAACGGAGCACAAATTCTAAGTGCCAATGAAAACACTTGGATGTTCGCTCCTTCGGCGGCGATGGACACTGCCGTTCCGGTAGTAGCCTAGCTAAGCCGTAGGAGCTGACCGCGAACGCGGTCACGTCCACCCAGGCCCCTCACCAACGAGTCGGGGATGGGCGTCATAAAAGTTGGTGTGCGGCATCCGGACGTCGATAAGGATGCTCAAGAGGGAGCTTCGGTTCCCATCGGCTGATTCCAGGTGTAGCGCGGTCGGCGGCGTCTCCCTGGAGGAGAAACATAAGGGCCGACTAAGCTTGTAGACGTCTGTGGTCGAATTCCGCGGACGCGGGTTCGATTCCCGCCATCTCCACCTCAACACGACGGGACGGGCACGTTTAGATGCCCGTCCCGTCTTTTTTTGCTAAGTGGGCCGGTTTCTTTGAGACAACAAAAAAGGGACACTCCTATGAGTGTCCCTCCAATGACCCGCGCAGGACTCGAACCTGCAACCAAGGGCTTAAGAGGCCCCTGCTCTTCCATATTGAGCTAGCGGGCCGGTGATAGCGATAATTATACCGTGAAGCGTGTCGTTGTCAAGGTTAGTAACAGGGCGGACTGCAGCAAGCGGCTCTTCGCGTCTGCCTCGGTCTTCCTCCGTCGCCTTGTAGACTTGGTCGGTCAAGCAGCCGCGCTTGAAAGCGTGACCTCCATAGGGCGGAGTTATGGACTGGCAGGCGATTTGGGAGCCAGGCGCGCCGCCAGATCTCGCAACTGACCGAAGCTGATCGGCTTCAGCAGCACCAGGTCGGCTTCTTCCTTCAGCATATCTGCCATACGCGGATCGGCCGTTGCGATGATCACCCTGGTGTCATCGAACCGCTGATCGCTTCGAATTCCCTTGAGGATCTCCTCGCCAGAGACGTGCGGCAGATGGAGATCCAGGATGATGATCCTGGGGATCGACGTCTCGAGCTGCGCAACGGCCGCCTCACCATCCTGGATGATGTCGGTCTCAAAGCCAGCCGCTTGAAGGGCCTCGGCGAAGATAATAGCGAGGTCCTCGTTGTCCTCGATGATCATGGCGAATTGCTCATTCATTATTCTCTCCTTTATGGTTGTTTTTTTCGAGCGGCAGGACGACGGTGAATGTGCTTCCACGTCCCAGCTCGCTCTCCAAGATGATGTCACCCTCCATCAGCTCGACCAGTTGCTTCACGATAGATAGCCCCAGGCCGACCCCTGTGTGTTCTCGCGTCATTGAGTCGTCGACACGCCGGAAGGGAGTGAAGACATGCTCCCTATCCTCCTCGGCGATTCCTGGACCGGTGTCGGATACCTCCATGGCCCAGTGGGATGAGTGGTCCCCATCTGCTCGGCCGATGTGCACGTGAATGCCGCCCTCATCGGTGAATTTGATCGCGTTGTTGGTCAGGTTAACGAGCACCTGATGCAGGCGCTCTTGATCGCCGTAGAGGGGCCGAGGAACGTCTTCGTCCACCTCGGCGGTGAGATTCAGTCCCTTCTTCTCTGCCAGCACACCGACGGTGGAATGGAGGTCTTCGACCAACACCTCCGGGGAGAAAGGCGCCGGATGGAGGGACAGCTCCCCAGCCTCGATGCGAGCCTGATCCAACAGGTCGTTGACGATGTTGAGTAGTTTCTTCGTGTTTCTCTCGATCCGCTGGAGAGCATCCTCCTGCTTGTTCGCTAGCGAGCCGTAGACGCCCGCTCGCAGCATCTCCGAGAAGCCCTGAATAGCGCCGAGCGGGGTGCGCAGTTCGTGGGAGACCATAGAGACGAATCGCGACTTGAGGCGGTCAAGCTCCCTGAGCCGCTCGTTCGCTCTGGCCAGCTGTCTGTTCGCCTGGCGCAGCTCCCGGGTTCGGACCTCAACGCGGTGGTCCAACTCTCGGTTGAGGGCTCGGAGATCCCGGAGTGCATTCTCTAAGCTGCGGGCCGATAGCCAGGCCACCAGCGCCACGGCGAAGAAGCCAAGCATTGTTGGGGCAGGAGGCAAGTATTCGGGTAGTTGCAAGGCGACCA
>CAZEQC010000061.1:0-20493 GCA_964514285.1 uncultured Anaerolineales bacterium
CAACCTGATCATCACCGGCTTCATGGGCACCGGCAAGAGCGTCGTCGCACGAGAGGTCGCCCGGCGCCTGGATCGCCCTTTCGTTGATATGGACGCCGAGATCGAGGCCCGGGCCGGGAAGCCGATCCCCTCCATCTTCGCTGAGGACGGTGAGCCAGCCTTCCGAGCCATGGAGGCGGCCATGTGCCGGACCCTGAGCGAACAGGACGGCCTGGTGATCGCCACCGGCGGGGGCACGCTCATCAAGCCCGAAAACCGCGCCCAGATGCTGGAGGGAGGCATCGTCATCTGCCTTCACGCCGACGTGGACGAGATCCTCCGCCGCGTGCGTGGCGATCAAGGCCGCCCTCTCCTCGACGTGGCCGACCGCCGCGCCGAGATCGAGCGCCTGCTCGCAGATCGCCGCCCGGCCTACGCCTCCCTCCCCTGGCACCTCGACACTGGTGGCCTCCCGGTCGAGGAGGTCGTGGGACGCGTGATGGCCCTCGCCCGAGCCCGCACCCTGCCGGTCCGCTACCCCGGCGGGAGCTACGACATCCGACTCGGCGCCGGGCTTCTCGACCACGTCGGTGGCGCGCTGCGAGCCGCCTCGATCCCCGCCGGCACCCGCGTCGCCCTCGTCTCCAACGACGTCGTCGCCCCCCTCTACGCTGTCCGGGCCGAGGAAAGCCTCTCCATCGCCGCCCTCCGCCCCTTCACCTGCATCATCCCCGACGGCGAGCAGCACAAGACCCTCGCCACCGTCGCGTCGCTCTACGACCAGTTCCTCGCTGCTGGACTCGATCGCAGCGGGCTGGTTCTCTCGCTGGGCGGTGGGGTCACCGGGGACATCGCCGGGTTCGCCGCGGCCAGCTATATGCGGGGCGTCCCCTTCGCCCAGGCGCCCACCACCCTGCTATCGATGGTCGACGCCAGCGTGGGCGGCAAGACTGGCGTCGACCTGCCTCAAGGGAAGAATCTGGTCGGCGCCTTCAAGCAGCCGGTGGTCGTCATCATCGACCCCCTCGTCCTGTCGACGCTGGAGGAGGCCGAGCTTCGTTCCGGGATGGCCGAGGTGATCAAGCACGGCGTCATCGGCGCGCCGGACCTGTTCGCCGATCTGGAGGCCGCCGGACCGGCCCCCAGCCCGCGCGGGGAACAATCCGGACCGACGCAGGCCCCTGGCGTGAGGGCTTCAGGCCGTTATCCTTCCATCACCACCCCCCAGATCGCCCAGGCGCTGGACGTCAAGATCCGCATCGTCGAGCAAGACCCCTACGAGCGCGGTCGGCGCGCCGTGCTCAACCTGGGCCACACCGTCGGCCACGCCGTGGAGACGTTGAGCGGCTTCGAGCTACGCCACGGTGAGGCGGTCAGCATCGGCATGGTCGCCGCGGCACGAATCGCCGCCAAGCTGGGACGCGCCAAGCTGCAGTTCGCCGAGCGGGTCGAGGCCGTGCTCGCCACCTGGGGCTTGCCGACGCGCTGCGTGGCCCCGGACGGCGCCGCTTTTCAGGCCGATCGCATCTGGCAGGCCATGGCCCACGACAAGAAACGCCGCGGCGACGCGCTCCGCTGGATCCTCCCCCTGGCGGTGGGAGAGGTAACCATCAGCCAGGATGTGCCCCGGCAGCTGGTCCTCTCCGTGCTAAGGGAGATGGGAGCGACCAGCGCCAGCTCCCCACCCTAGGGCATCCCGGCGGGAATCCCTCGCCAACCCATTCGCTCGAAAGGGATCGCCAGGTCCCGTCTGAGGTACCGACACGGCTCTCCGTGGAGCTAAGCAACCCGGATTTGACAATCCCTCGTGAGCGTGCAGATGATGGCCGCAGCAACTGTCACCTCAACCCCGACAACGATTAAACCCGATCCCGCTGCACCTTTGATTGCACAGACTCTGTGGTACAATGGGTTTGTGACGACGCCATACGGAGGTGAGGAAAGATGAAGAGAAACCAAGTACACATCCTGGTGCTGCACGGACCCAATCTCAACCTGCTCGGCCATCGAGAGCCCCAGACCTACGGTCGAGTGACGCTTAAGGAGATCAACACCGCCCTGCACGAGGCGGCTCGCGAGCGGGGCGCCGTCACACGCATCGTCCAGTCGAATCACGAGGGTATGCTCATCGACTCGCTGCACGAGGCCAGGGAGCGGGTGCACGGGGTGCTCATCAACCCCGCCGGCCTGACGCATACCAGCGTCGCCCTGCGGGACGCCCTCGCCGCCGTGGATCTCCCCGCGGTGGAGGTCCATCTCTCGAACATCCATGCCCGCGAACCTTTCCGCCGCCGGTCGCTCACCGCCCCGGCATGCACGGGCCAGATCAGCGGCTTCGGCTGGCGGAGCTATCTGCTCGGCCTGACGGCCTTGTTAGACATCATTGAGGAGAACGCACAAGACACACTATGAGACACGCCAAGCGCTTGTCCAGACTACCTCCCTATCCCTTTGCGCGCTGGGCGGACCACATCGCTGAGGCGCGTCGGCGGGGCCTAGACGTCATCCGACTCGACATCGGCAACCCGGACCTCCCCCCCGACGACGACGTGATCCAGACCCTTTGCCGTTCGGCGCGCCAGCCTGACCATCACGGCTATCCCGGCTACCGCGGCATCCCTGCGCTGCGTCGAGCTATCGCCGCCTACTACGACCGCCGATTCGGCGTCGAGCTCGACCCCGACCGTCAGGTGGTGCCCCTCATCGGATCCAAAGAAGGGCTCGTCAACATGGCCTTGGCCCACCTCGACCCTGGTGACCTGGCCCTGGTGCCCGACCCTGGCTACGCGCCCTACACGCGCGGGGTCATCCTGGCCGGAGCGGAGGTTCACACCGTACCCCTCTGCCCAGAGCGCGATTTTCTGCCGGACTTCGACGCCATCCCAGCCGAAGCGGCGACTTCAGCGACCCTGCTCTGGCTCAATTACCCCAACAACCCCACCGGCGCCACGGCCGACCTGGAGATCCTGGCCCGAGCCGTCGATTTCGCCGCCCAGCACGACCTGCTCCTCTGCCACGACGCACCCTACGCGGACGTCACCTACCATGGCTACCAGGCCCCCAGCGTGCTCCAGGTGCCCGGTGCGGCGGACGTGGCGGTGGAGTTCAACTCCCTCTCCAAGATGGCGAATATGGCCGGGTGGCGGGTGGGTATGGCGGTGGGAAACACCTCAGCGCTGCGCGCCCTGGCCCAAGTCAAGTCGAACGTCGACTCGGGCATCTTCCACCCCCTCCAGGAAGCGGCTATCGTGGCGCTCTCCAAAGACCCCGACTGGATCGCCGACCGCAACCAGGTCTACGAGGGACGACTGAGGATCCTGGCAGACGCGTTGCACGAGATCGAGTTGGAGGCTACGCTGCCACGGGCCACGCTCTACCTCTGGACCCGGATCCCCACTGGCACGGCGGGGCCCGACGCGGCCGGCTGGACGTCGGAAAGCTTCGCCAGAGCTCTCTTGGAGGAGACGGGCATCGCCGTGGCTCCCGGATCCTTCTTCGGGCCCGGCGGCGAGGGGTTTATCCGGGTCTCCGCCACCGCGCCAACGGCCCAGATCGAAGAGACCAGGCGACGGCTCCAGGCTTTTGACCTTCCGTCGCCGCCCGTTGAGGTATGAGGCACTTATGAGCATCCGAAGCGTGCACCCCAAGCGTGCACCGATCAAGACAGGAGCGAGATGAGCGAGCACCAGATTGCACTGATCACCGACAGCACGTGCGACGTGCCTCACAGGTTGATCGAAAAGAACGACATCACCCTCGTCCCCTTGCACGTCATCTGGGACGATGAGACCTTTCGAGACCGGGTCGACATGGGGCCCAAGGCGTTCTACCGAAGGCTGACGGAGGATCCAGAATACCCCACCACCGCCCACCCGACGCCGGAGGGCTTCTTGGCGACGTACCAGGAGGTCGTCCGACAAGGCGCAGACGAGATCGTGGTCATCACGCTGAGCAGCGAGCTCAGTGGCGCCTTCGAGGCAGCCAGCCAGGCCGGGACGATGATCGACCACCCCATCCACGTCTTCGACTCGAGGAGCACCACCATGGGTCTGGGCTGGCAGGTTATCGCCGCTGCCCGGGCCCGGGAGGAGGGAGCGGACGCCACCGCCATGCTCCAGACGGCTGAAGAGACCCGCCAGCACGTCGCCCTCTACGTCTCCCTGGACACCATGGAGTACCTTCACAAGGGAGGACGGATCGGGGGAGCAACCAGGTTCATCGGCTCCCTGCTGGACATCAAGCCGCTGGTCTACGTCGACCGAGAGTCCGGGAAAGTGGAGGCCGCCGGTCGTGTACGCACCCGTAAGCGTGGCCTGAGGTTGCTCTGTGACCGCTTCTTCGAAGAGCTCGACACCGAGAAGACGATGCACGTCGCCGTCATGCACGGCGACGCACCCAAGGACGCCGAACGCATAGCCGAGCGGATAGAACGCGACTACGCGCCTTCGGAGCTGCTGATCGACATCACCGGGCCCGTGCTCGGTGTGCACACCGGACCCGGCGCGATCGCGCTTTGTGGATACACGGAATAGGAAAGGAGACAAGGATGACAACCCTGCTTATAGACCTGCTCAATCAGCTCATGAACAATCTGGGAAGCTACCTGCTCGCCCTCGGCATCTTTGTAGCCACGGTCTTCCTCTCTAGACTGGTGAAGCGCGCTACCAAGCGGAGCATCAAGAATCAGATTGAGGACCCTGAGACCCAGGAACTCCTGGCCCGCATCGCACGCTGGACTGTGCTCGTGCTCGGCACCTTGACCGCCTTGAACCAGATACCCGGCGTCGACGCGACCAGCCTGCTCGCTGGCCTGGGCATCGTTGGCTTCACCATCGGCTTCGCCCTCCAGGACATCGCCCGCAACTTCATCGCCGGGTTGCTGATTCTGATGCGACAGCCTTTTGGCGTCGGCGATGCCGTGGAGGTTGCCGGTCACGCCGGTACCGTGATGGAGATCACCATGCGGGATACCGTCATCAAGACTTGGGACGGCGTGATGGAGATCATCCCCAACCTCGACGTCTACTCCAACCCCATCGTCAACTACTCCGAGCTTCCCCTCCGCCGCCGCACGGTCGTTATCGGGCTGGGCTACGGCGAGGATGCGGACCACGCCAGGGCTGTCTTCCTGGACGTGATCCGGAACACCGATGGCGTCCAGGAGGAGCCGGCACCGGAGATCCTGACCGAGGAGCTGGGCGCCACCACCCTCAACATGGCGGCCAGGTTCTGGGTCAACCAGCAGTCGCACAATATGTTCGGCGTGCACTCCGACGTCGTCGAGGCCATCAACGAAGCGGCAGAGCGAGAGAGCATCGACCTGCCCTTCCCCACGCAAGTCGTGCAGGTAGAGGCGGAGTTACCATTCGAGACCCCCATGACCTGACGCAACGAACAACGCACCAACACATCGACACGCTGCCGTGTCGCGCATCACAGCGCTCAATACCACCAAAAGGAGAGAAAGAGGCGCATGTCATTCATCAAGCAGATCTTCTGGAACGGCGACCAACGACGCCTGCGCATGCTCTGGCGCCTGATCGGGCAACTTATCATCCTCGGCATCCTCGTCATCTTCATCGAGGGGGCCGTCGGGTTTATCGCCTTCGGGATGCTTGCGGCCCAGGAGGGCATCTCACCGGAGCAGTTATCCGACCCTCAGGTCGTTCAGCAGTTTATCATGGAGAATCCCGTGCCTATGATGCTCAGCAATCTGGGCCTGGGATTGTCGCTGGTTATCAGTATCTGGCTGGCCGGACGGTTTCTCGATCGACGCCCCTTCGCCGACTTCGGCTTCCACCTGGACCGTGATTGGTGGATCGACTTCGGGTTTGGGCTGGGGCTCGGTGCGGTTCTGATGCTCATCATCTTCTTGATCGAGCTCGCTGCCGGATGGATCACCGTCACCGAGACCCTCGCCACGCGGAGCCCAGACGCCCGCTTCCTCCCCGCTTTGCTGGTGCCCCTGGTCTCCTTCCTGGCCGTCGGGTTCTACGAGGAGCTGTTCAGCCGTGGCTACCAGCTCCAGAACCTCGCTGAGGGGCTGACCTGGAACGTCATCACCCCTCGGGCTGCCATCCTGATCGCGACGCTCCTCTCCTCGGCCGTCTTCGGCGCTCTCCACTTCGGCAACCCCAACGCCAGCCTCTTCAGCACGTTGAACATCGTCTTCGCCGGCATCCTTCTGGCTATGGGCTATCTGCTCACTGGGGAGCTCGCCATTCCCATTGCTCTCCACATCACCTGGAACTTCTTCCAGGGCAACGTCTTCGGCTTCCCCGTGAGCGGCACCGACTTCCGTGCAGCGACCTTTATCCGCATCGACCAGGGCGGCCCGGACCTGTGGACCGGTGGGGCCTTCGGCCCCGAGGCGGGGCTCTTGGGGTTGGGTGCTATGCTCCTGGGCATTCTCCTGACGATAGCCTGGGTGCGCTGGCGCTACGGTCAAGCCAGCCTCGACCACTCGCTGGCCGAGGCCCCGAGGCGCGATCAGGAACCCGCCTGACGAGGTGACCGGCATTTTGACCGGGGCATGGAGAAACTGAATGCAACGCTTCCTGATGCCGATTCGGACGATGAAACCGTGCTCCCGAGTGCCGGTCACCTTGGCTCGCTTGAAAACGAACAATCGTGCACTAACCCTATGAGGCCTTGATCCGACCGAAGTCTGTAGCGTAGAGAGGAGGAAGAAGCCATGGACGTGAATTGGGAGGTCCTGCCGTTCAGTCGACAGAGGCTGGAGCGCTATCTCTCGTCCCTTTATCCGGGGGACGTCCGCGTCACCGATCTGCGCGAACTGCAGGGCGAGGAGCCCTCAGACGAGATCAAGGCCTACGGTTACGGCGTACCGCTCCTTATCGAGTGTGTCTGTGAGGACAGACAGGAGCGGCTCGTTCTCCACACCGTCTCCCGCAACGGTTTCGGCCACGAGCGCCCCTCCGATCGCGCCGCCAACCTACTGCTGGACTACGCCACCTTCGACCGCCTGCCCCGACACGTCCACTCGCTCGACGTCGGCGCTTTCGGTACCGCAGGCAACCTTATGTCACTGGGCGAGGCCGGTGAGTTCTTCCACCTCACCCACTACGGTGAGGGACAGCCCTACGCTGCCGATCTCCACCGCATCTCCGAGAACAACAAGCTGGCGCCCGGTGACCTGGACCGGGTCCGGGCGCTGGCTGACTACCTGACGGAGATCCACACGGTCAAGGCGTCCGACCCTATCCTCTATCGGCGGCGCGTTCGAGACCTGGTGGGGCACGGCGAGGGCATTATGGGCATCCTCGACAACTACCCCCCTGACCTCGACCCGGCGCCGCCCAGCCGCCTGGAGGCTATCGAGAGGCACTGCGTCACCTGGCGTTGGCGCATCAAGGACGCCGTCCACCGACTCAGCCAGGTGCACGGCGACTTCCATCCCTGGAACGTCCTGTTCCAGGAGGGAACCGACTTCATCCTGCTCGATCGCAGCCGCGGCGCCTGGGGGGAGCCGGCTGACGACGTCAGCGCGATGAGCATCAACTTCGTCTTCTTCTCGCTGCGGAGTCACGGGCTTCTTCGCGGTCCTTTCCAACGCCTCCACGACGCCTTCTGGGGACGCTATCTCGACCGCACGGCGGACGACGAACTCCTGACCATCATCCAGCCCTTCTACGCCTGGCGAGCGCTGGTTCTCGCCAGCCCTGTCTGGTATCCGCGCCTCCAAGCGTCGGTACGCGAGGCGCTCCTCTGCCTCACCGAGAACGTGCTCAACACGGAGCGCTTTGCCCCGCAGGCCATCAACGACTACCTGACGGAGTAGGACGTGACCAAGAACACTGGTTTCGCCGTCTGGCTGACGGGCCTCCCTGCCTCGGGCAAGACCACCCTGTCCGAGGGCCTGGCCAGAGACCTTGAAGAGCGGGGACTGACCGTCCAGGTGCTCGACTCCGATAGCCTACGCCACGTGCTGACCCCGGACCCGACCTACACGCTGGAGGAGCGAGACTGGTTCTACCAGGTCGTCGCTTTCATCGCAGGGTTGCTCACTAGGCATGGGGTAAACGTCCTCATCGCCGCGACGGCTAACCGACGCCGCTACCGAGACCACGCTCGTCAGACGGTCGAACGCTTCGCCGAGATCTACGTCAAATGCTCGCTGGAGACGTGCATGGAGCGGGACGAGAAGGGGATCTACGAGAAGGCCCTGGCGGGCCAGGCGACGACGGTGCCCGGCCTCCAGGTGCCCTACGAGCCACCGAACGATCCCGCCGTCGTGGTGGACACCGAGCAGATGTCTCCCCAGGAGGGAGTACGACAGATTATGGAGGCGTTGGAAGAGCATGCTTGAGGAGCTGACGCAGGACATCATGTCCGCGAAGGAGGATCTGAGGCGGAAGAGAGATCTGAAGAACTCCCTCGACGGCGCCCGACGGAGTCTGCGGAGACAGCGGGAGAAGCTCTGGGAACTCGAGGCCCACCTGAGCGAAGAAAGGGCTGACGTCGAGGCGCTGGAGGAACTCAGTCTCCGCGGCCTCTTTCACACCATCCTCGGAAACAAAGAGGAACAAGTCGAGAAAGAGCGACAGGACGTTCTGGCCGCCAAGCTCCGATATGACGAATGCAAGGAGGCTGTCACCGCGCTGGAGGAGGAGATCGCCGGACTTCAGCACCAGGTGGAACAGCTTGGCGACGCCGAAGCTCGCTACCATGCGCTGCTTCACCGCAAGGAGCAGGTCCTGCGTCAGAGCGATAGAGCGGCGGCCAGGCGGTTGCTAGAGCTCTCCGAGGCCCAGGCCGACGCCCGTTCAGACGTGCGTGAGATGCAGGAAGCCATCAGTGCGGGAAGCGCGGTTCTCAGCAGCCTCGACAGCGCCCTCTCTGCCCTCCGAGGAGCCGAGACTTGGGGCGCCGTTGACCTTCTTGGCGGCCGAATGCTCACCACGGCAGCGAAACACGGCCGGGTCGACGAAGCTAGACGTTGGACCCATCGGGCGCAGCAGAACCTGCGGCGCTTCCGTCGAGAGCTCAGTGACCTGGCGTCCGACGTCTCAATCGGCATCGACATCGGCGGGTTCGAGACCTTCGCCGATTATGTCTTCGACGGGCTCATCGTCGACTGGGTCGTGCAGTCGAGCATAAGAAGCTCCCTGAATCGAACGACCAAGATGCGGCGCCGCGTCGACACAACGCTGACAGCTCTCCGGAGCGAGTTGCGACAGACCCGAGAACGAGCAGCTCAGATCGAAAGGGAGCGGCAGAGACTCATCGAGCAAGCCTGACGCCGGTCTAAACGTCTAGGTTCGGAGTTCCACCACGTCGCCGTCGTGCAGCACGTGGTCTCGTCCCACCATCTGCCCGTCGTACACGCCCTCCCCCCAGATTCGAGCCGTCTTCAGCGTCTCCAGAAAGTCCCGGTGGACCTTGGCGGCGAAGACCTCGACGGTGCTCCCCCTCTCCAACACAAATGGCGCGCTCCGATCTGGCTCCTCCCCCGGGGGCTTCGAGTAGACGCGCATAACGTCCAGTCTGTCGAACACCGCCCGCCTCATCTTGTCCAGGTTCCGCCCCGTTTCAGCCGAGACCGGCAGCAGCTCCCAAGCCCCGCCCAGGAGCTCACCAAGCACCGCCACATCCTCGTCGTCGCCTGGATCATCACTCTTGTTCACCAGCACCAGAAAAGGCTTGAAAGCCCAGCCTTTCTCGTCCCCGAGATCCTCCCGGCGGTGCAGGGGCGAAATCCGGTACGCCTCCAGGAGACTGAGGGCGTCTTCAAAGGCTTGAATGGGATAGCCCTGCAGATCCAACACCAGGAGCACCAGATCGACCCGGCGAATCAGGTTCATCAGCTCGGGCTCAACGTGTTCCTCGTTCAGGGGTGGTGTATCGATCAACTGAATCTGCACGTTCTCAAAGCGCATCATGCCAGGCCTGGGGGTCCAGGTGGTGAAGGGGTAAGGAGCCACCTCCGGTTCGGCGTTCGTCAGGGCCCTCAACAGGGCCGATTTGCCTGTGTTGGGCGTGCCCACCAGAACCACCTGCCCGGCGCCCTCCCGATCGATGTGATAAGGGGATTCATACCGAGCGACGGCCTTCCGCGCCTTCGGTGCCCGCTTCAAGGCCGCCAACTTCTTACGCAGGTCAGCGCGTAGCCTGTCGGTGCCCTTGTGCTTGGGCACCACGCTCATCATCTCCTTCAGGAGGACGATCTTCTCCTCATTCGATCGCGCTCGCCGAAACTGCTCTTCGATCTTGAAGTAGTCTGGAGGAAGATTAGTGGGCATAACTACGCCTCCTCGTCTATCTCCGCTCGAAACGTCCTGATCGTCAACCCCTCGTCACACGATAGGATAGCGTCCAGCTCCAGGCCCGTGCCGCCCGGGAGACAGCGTCGTCTTCCGCAGCTCACCTATCTCGTCGACACAGGCCTCATCGCGTGGTGACCATCCTCGCACGTCACCGCCATGGCGAAGGTGAACCGATTCACGTCCACCGCGCACTCCAGATCCACCGCCGAGAACTGGGGTTGCTCGGGATCGGCGAACCTCTGTCCCGCCCGCGACGCCCGCACCCGCTCGATGACCTGTTGAACGTCCACCGACCTGCCGCGCATCAAGGCCTCCAGGTAGTCAGCGCACGCCAGATCCTCATCGCCCAGGCCGCCGACGTGGGATCCGGTGATGACCATTGTCACCCGCTCCGGCCGCAGCCGCGCGATCTGCTCCACCGTCGCGCGGGCACAACAGAGGCTCGACGTCAGCACCCAAGCCGCGTTCTCGCTCCGCACCACCCCCTGCGTCCCGGAGCTGGTGCGCTGGATCAGACATCGTCCGCTCAGATCCTGGTTCAGAAACGCGGCCGGTGAATTACCAAAGTCGAAGCCCTCAATGGGCAGCCCACCCTTCTCGCCCATGATCAACCAATCAGGATGCTCATCGTGCAGGGAGAAGGCCTCCTCCACCCCTCCGACGACGGCGATGGCCTCGGCCCCGGCAGCGAAGGCGAAGGCAGCGGTGGTGAAGGCCCGCAGCACGTCGATCACAATCACTGTCCCGGTCGCGTCGGCGCAGGTATCCAACGTCGCCCGGCGGATCTCCATCTTCTCCACGCTCGCCCCTCAACCCGTCATCCATCAGAACACTCTCGATCCATATCCTCTGCCTCAGCCGGATCCGCAACCCGGCGATGTGGCCTGCAACATCGTCCGGCTCAAGACAAGCCGCTCATCTCCAACCGCTTGAGCCATCCGCCAGGACCAGCAGAGTGAATGACCATCCTACGTCAAGGAATGATAGCACAGGCCAAGCGAAACGACAACGACAAGCGCCTGTTTGCCATCGCCATAGCGTGATGCTATAATCGACCCTTGCGACAACCATGATTCATCTGGACGATCTCCTGGATGCGACCGGTGCGCAGCTTGTGGGGGCCTCCACGCCCACCCGTTTCCCGGCCTTCTGCTACAACTCCCAGCGTCTGGCACCCGGCGAGCTCTTCGTCGCCGTCAAGACCGAGGGGGGCGATGGGCATGACTATGTTGCCGAGGCCATTGAAGAGGGTGCCGGCGGCGTGCTCTGTCAGTTCCCCCCGTCGAATCCCACCGTCCCCTGCCTCGTCGTGCCGGACACCCGCGCCGCCCTGACGGACTGGGCCGACTACATCCTGCGCAAATGCGAGCCCGAGACGATAGGCGTCACCGGGTCGACGGGCAAGACCGACGCCTGTCGCGCCATCTCCGCCGTCCTCTCGTCTCACCACCGAGTCTTCTCCAATCCCCCGGGATTGAGCAACGCCTTCGGGCTGCCCCTCTCCTTGGAGAAGCTCACGTCCCGGCACGACGTGGCGGTCCTGGAGATGGCAGCCCACGCCTTCGGGGAGATTGACGCCATGACCGATCTAATCCGGCCTCAGGCCGGCGTCGTCACCTCGGTCGACCCCGCCCACCTGACCTACTTGAACAGCCTTGAGGAGATCGCGCAGGAGAAGGGTCAGCTCATCGAACGCCTCCCCGCCCCGGGCACGGCCGTCCTCAACTACGACGATCATCGCGTGAGAGCGATGCGAGGGCGTACGAAGGCGGATGTGATCACCTATGGCCTCAATCCCGATGCCGACATCGTCGCCTCCGATCTCCGCCTCGACGCTGATGGCCTCCAATTCGTGGTCCACATCCCTGGGGCCGCCGGCCTGGGCATCCCTGGCTACCCACCCAAGTCGGAGGTGCGAAGCCGCCTTCTCGGCCGCCATCAAGCCTATACCATTCTCGCGGCCATCGCCGTCGGTATGAGCTACCAGATCCCCTGGTGCGACATACTGGACGCCATCGAGGGGTTGCAGCCTGGCCCGGGCCGCTTGCGAAGGCTTGAGGGGATCAAGGGCGCCGTCTTGCTGGACGGGACCGCGGGATCCAACCCGGTCAGTGCGTTGCAGGCGCTCTCCACCCTGGCCCACTATCCCGCGCAACGCCGCATAGCCATTCTGGGAGATATGGCTCAGCTGGGTAGCTACACCGTTGAAGGACATCGAGAGGTCGGGGAAGCTGCCGCCGCCTCCGTCGACCTTCTGATCACCAAGGGGGAGCGGGCAGTGTGGACAGCCGAAAAAGCCGCGGCGGCTGGGCTTCCTCGCGACCACATCATCATCACCCACACCGCCCAGGACGTGATTCGGAAACTCACGCCCCGCCTGACCTCCGGAGACGTCGTGCTGGTCAAGGGAGATGTCGAGACCCACCTGGAGCACGTCGTGGAGCAGCTGCTGCGCGACCCGGCCGACAGTCAGCAACTGGTCCGTCGACTAAAAGGGCTCAAGGTGCAGGCCGTGCGACCCAACCGCCCCACTTGGTTGGAGGTCGATCTGGAGGCCGTGGCCCAAAATGTCCGCCAGATCAAAGAGTTCGTCGGGCCTTCGGTGGACATCATGGCCGTGCTCAAGGCCGACGCCTACGGCCACGGCGCCGTCAAAACAGCCCGTACCGCCCTCAACAACGGCGCGGCATCCTGCGGCGTCGCCTCCGTCAACGAGGCGATCAGACTGCGAGAGGTGGGGATCGAGGCTCCGATCCTCGTCCTTGGCTACACTCCCGCCTGGTTGGCCAAGGAGGCCCTCCTTCACGACGTCACGCTCACCGTCTACGATGCCGACGTGGCCCGCCTCTACAGCCGAGCCGCCGAGGATCTGCGCCGCAGAGCCCGCGTCCACATCAAGGTCGACACGGGCATGGGGCGGCTTGGGCTACTGCCCGATCAGGTCGTCCCGTTCGTGAAGAAGATCCGCCATCTCCCTCACCTCGAGATGGAGGGCATCTTCACCCATTTCTCGGTCGCCGACGAGGAGAGCCTCGACTACACGCGCTGGCAGCTCGACCGATTCCGCGACGTGCTGGCCCGTCTCGAACGGATTGGGATCACCTTCGACAGAGTCCATTGCGCCAACTCGTCCGCCACTCTGCGCCTCCCCGAGTCCCACTTCGACATCGTGCGTGTCGGGCTCGCCATGTATGGGCTCCAGTCCTCACCCCACGTGCCCCTCCCCGCGGGCTCCCGCCCCGCACTGACCTGGAAGACGAGCGTGGCCCAGGTCAAGACCCTGCCGGCCGGGAGTTACGTCAGCTACGGCAACACCTACCAGACCACCGAGGAGGAGACCATTGCCGTCATCCCTGTGGGTTACGCCGACGGCTTTCGCCGGGCGCCTACCCGCTGGAAGGCCGTCCTGGTGCGTGGGCAGCGCGCCCCTATCGTGGGCCGGGTCTGCATGGATCAGACGATGATCAGCGTCGACCACCTCCCAGACGTGCGCGTGGGAGATGAGGTAGTCCTCATCGGCCGGCAGGGCGACGACGAGATCACGGCTGACCAGGTCGCTGAATGGCTGGAGACCATCAACTATGAGGTCGTCTCCGAGATCCTGGCCCGAGTGCCCCGCGTCGTGTAGCTCCAGGCCCGTCAGCCCCACGCGGGGCAACTCATCGTTGACCTCATCCTGAAGCGTGGTACAATCGCTCTTGGGGAAGCAGATCCCACAATCTCACCAATCTCGCCAGGCCGGATGCCGGGCGACTATTCTTAGCGGAGGAAAGATGACCAAGGAATTCCCTGGACGGGGCAAGGTGGCGATTCTCAGGACCAGTCCAGACACCGTGCTTGAGGACTACGCCCGCCTGATGGATCTGGCAGGGGTCCGTGAGGCGCTGCCACAGGAGAAGGAGACGATCCTCAAGATCAACATCTCCTGGCAGACGTGGTACCCTGCCTGTTCGACCGCACCCTGGCAGTTGGAGGGCGTCATACGCGGCCTGCGCGCTGCCGGGTATGAGAACCTGATCGCCGCTCATAACGACACGGTTGTGGTCGATGCGCACGTCGGTGAGCGGAACAACAAGCACAAATTCGTCGTCGACACCTACGGCATCCGCAACGTCCACCTCTTCGAACCTCAATACAATTGGGTTCGCTATGAGCCCCCAGAACCGTTCTTGGTACTCGACCAGATCTACCCCGAGGGTGTCTACATTCCCGAGCTCCTGATCGACCGCAACATCATCCAGCTCCCTACCGTCAAGACCCACGTCTTCACGACCATCACCGGGGCGATGAAGAACGCCTTCGGCGGGCTGCTGGGGCGAAAGCGCCACTGGACGCACGCCGATATTCACGAGACGCTGGTCGACCTGCTGATGATCCAGCAGGACATCCATACCGGGCTCTTCGCCGTGATGGACGGCACCTTTGCCGGGGACGGCCCTGGCCCCCGCGCCATGCGCTGGCACGAGAAGGACATCCTTCTCGCCTCGGCCGATCAGGTGGCCATCGACGCGATGTCGGCTCATCTGCAGGGGTTTGACCCCCTGGAGATCCCCTTTATCCGCATCGCCCACGAGAAGGGACTTGGCGTCGGCGATCCCGAGCAGATCGAGATCGTCGGTGAGGACCGCGACTGGGTGATGGCCCAGGACTGGGACTTCGTCCAGGAGGACACTTTCGCCAGCCGGGGCCAGCACGCCATCTACCACGGCCCCCTCAAACCGCTGGAGGGCCTGCTCCTCCGATCCCCCCTCGTGCCCTGGTCCTACTTCGCCAGCAATTTCTACCACAACGTCTACTGGTATCCCTTCGTGGGGCGTCCCCGGGTGGAGAAGGCGCTGGAGACCAAGTGGGGCCGCATGTTCAGGGAATACGGCGCCGAGGCCGGGCTGCGGGGCGCCGTCATGCCCGGGATGGAGAGGAAGACGGTGGCAACCGCCGCCGTCGGGTTGACCGCTCTGGCCGCTGGCGCCGGGTTGGGTCTGTGGCTGCTGACGCGCGGAGAAGATGAGGCATAACCAAGCATAACCAAGCATAACCAGGCATAACCCAAACACATAAGAGGCATCAAGGTACCATTGAGGCATCACCCATGATCGATCAAAGGGAGCTGGGCACGCTCTTCCAGGGGCTTCGCGCGGTCATCACCGTCGCCGACGAGACCGGGCGCATCGTCTTCATGAACGATCTGGCCATCGAGCACTACGGCGATCGGGGCGGGGAGGCACTGCTTGGCACGGACATCCACGATTGTCACAACCCCGCCTCACAGACGAAGATCAAGGCGCTGTATGCCCGCTACCGCGACGGAGACCACACACCGACCCGCTATCACCAGGCAAAGGAGGACGGCCTCGCCGAGAGCATCGTGCTCATCCCCATCGTTGCCGACGGCCACTTCCGCGGTGTGGCGGAGCTGATGTGGTATGAGCGTCCAGAGCTGGTCTTCGAGACCTGAGGGAGCCGTCGCAGGTCCCGGGAAACGGCAGGCCCAACACACAACACGGAGGCTTTTCAATGCATCGCGTCAGCAATCTTGTTTCAGAGCGCATCAAAGACGTCCCCCCCTCGGGCATACGTCGCTTTTTCGACATCGCTGCCACGATGGAGAACGTCATCAGCCTCGGCATCGGCGAGCCTGACTTCGACACACCGGAGCCCATCATCCAGGCCGGTATCGAGTCCCTGGAGCGTGGGGAGACCCATTACAGCTCAAACTCGGGCCTGATGGCCCTGCGGCGCGCCATCGCCGATCACCTCGACGCCAGATACGACCAAACCTACAATCCGGCCAGCGAGGTCCTGGTCACGGTCGGAGTCTCGGAGGCCCTCTACTTGGCGTTAGCCGCCACCCTCGACCCTGGAGATGAATGCATCGTCCCTGAGCCCTGTTTCGTCTCCTACGCGCCAGAGGTCACCTTCGCCGGTGGCAAGCCTGTCATTGTGCCCACCAGGGTGGAGAACAACTTCCAGATCACAGCTGAGGAGATCGCCTCGGCCATCACGCCGCGCACCAAGGCACTGCTCATCGGTTATCCCAACAACCCGACCGGGGCGGTGATGAGCCGCGAGCGTCTCAACGAGATCGCCGCCTTAGCCAAGCAGCACGACCTGCTCGTCATCTCCGACGAGATCTACGATCGACTCGTCTACGGCACCGAACACGTCTGCTTCCCCAGCCTGCCGGGTATGTACAGCCGCACGATTCTACTGCAGGGCTTCTCCAAGGCCTATGCTATGACCGGCTGGCGCATTGGCTATATCGCCGCCCCGGCCGAGATCCTGGGACAGCTGCGAAAGGTACACCAGTACACCATCATGTGCGCCCCCACCGTCTCCCAGTACGGCGCGCTGGCCGCTCTGGAGGAGGGGGAGCCCTTCGTCCAAGAGATGGTGGCCGAGTACGACCGCCGCCGTCGCCTCATTGTCGACGGGCTCAACGAGCTGGGGCTCGACTGCTTCGAGCCACAGGGCGCCTTCTACGCCTTCCCCTCCATCCAGGTCACCGGCATGGACGACAATCAGTTCGCTGAGACCCTCCTCCACGAGGAACGGGTCGCGGTCGTTCCCGGAAGCGCCTTCGGCGAGGCCGGCAAAGGCTACGTGCGCTGCTCCTATGCCACGGCGTACGAGAAGATCGAGCAAGCGCTGGAACGCCTCCATCGCTTCATGCGACGACACGGCTAGAGCGCTGTGGCACGGAGCCCAGAATACGCTATAATCATAGCGTGACATAGCCGCGAAGAGACAGAGTAGCTTGGCAGAAAGCACATCGAAGGAGAGCGAAACTCGTGCGGCTGGCGCCCGAGCAACGCCTCTCTACGGTCAGGCAGGAGTGAAGTAGAAACGTGACCCGCTACGAACCCGTCATCGGTCTGGAAGTTCACGCTCAGATCCACACTCAGTCCAAGATGTTCTGCGGCTGTCCGGTGGTGGAGGACACCGGCGACCTGGAACCCAACGTCTACGTCTGCCCCATCTGTACAGCGATGCCTGGCGTCTTGCCGGTGGTCAATCAGCGCGCCATCGAGATCGCGATCCAGACCGGGCTCGCCCTCCATTGCGACATCCCCCCCCTCAACCGATTCGCCCGTAAGTCCTATTTCTACCCCGACCTGCCCAAGGGCTACCAGATCTCGCAGTACGCCCTTCCCATCGCCGTCGACGGTCACCTGGCTTTCGAGGTCGATGGCGACGAGCGGAGGGCCCGCATTCGGCGCGCCCATCTGGAGGAGGACGCCGGCAAGCTCTACCACACGGATGGCGTCACCAAGGTCGACCTCAACCGCGCTGGTGTACCGCTGCTCGAGATCGTCTCCGAGCCCGATATGTGCTCGGCCGAGGAAGCACGCGCCTATGGGGAGGCCTTGCGCGACCTTTTGGTCTATCTGGAGGTGAACTCCGGTAACATGGAGCGGGGCGTCATGCGCTTCGAGGCCAATGTGAGCGTCCGCCCCGCAGGGTCCGAGGCGATGGGAGCCCGGCACGAGGTTAAGAACCTCAACTCCTTCCGCGCCCTCTATGACGCCATCGTCTATGAGATCGATCATCAGATCGCCGTCCTGGAAAACGGGGGCCAGATCGAGCAGCAGACGATGGGCTGGAACGAGGGTGACGGCGTCACCGTACCTCAACGGGGCAAAGAATTCGCGCACGACTACCGCTACTTCCCCGAGCCCGATATCCCACCGCTGGAGATCCGCCGCCAGCAGGTGAAAGAGCTACGAAGCCAGCTGCCGGAGCTACCTCGGGAGAAACAGACCCGCTTCATCGTCCAGTATGACCTGAGCGACTATGACGCCCGGCTGCTCGTCGACGACAAGGATGTGGCCGACTACTTCGAGCGTGTCGTTGAGGCAGGCGCCGCTCCCAAGAAGGCCGCCAACTGGATCACGGGCGAGCTGTTCCGCATCATGAAGGAGGTCGATCGCCCCATCGACCAGATCCAGACCTCGCCAAGAGAGCTGGCCGCGCTGATCGCTCTCGTCGAGCAAGAGACCATCAATCAGAGCACCGGAAAAGACGTGCTGGAGGAGATGATGGTCACCGGGCGCGATGCTCAAAGCATCGTCGAGGAGCAAGGCCTGGCACAGATCTCGGACGAGGAGAAGCTCCAGGAGATCGTCAACCAGGTGCTGGACCAGAACCCGGAGCAAGTTAAGGAGTACCTTAGGGGCAAGGAACAGGTTCTGGGATGGTTCATCGGCCAGATTATGCGGGCCACCCGGGGGAAGGCAAATCCTCAGCTGGCCCGAGAGATGCTCATCCAACAGCTGGAGACCAAGCGAGGCTAGCGAACGCAGATATGATAGAGAGGCTAGCCTCGTTTCGTCTTCTATGCAGAAGACAAGATGAGTAGGCAAACACAAAGAGCAGTGGACGTGTCCGTCGTCGGGCCGGAGGGTCTCCCAAGGCTCGGGCCACGTCGTGGAGGCTCTCAAAGATTCATGGCACAGTCGAACGACCCTTCGGCTGTAAGGCAATCACAGACTTAGACGGAGGAAACTCTTATGTCAGAACGAAACCCCTTCGCCATCGCGCAGCAACAGCTGGCTGAGGCCGCTGAGATCATGGAGCTGGATTCCGCAACGCACGAGCTCCTTCGCTGGCCGCTGCGTGAGCTTCACGTCACCCTCTCCGTACCCATGGATGACGGCAGCGTCAAGATCTTCCGCGGCTTCCGCGTCCAGTATAACGACGCCCTCGGGCCGACCAAGGGTGGGCTCCGCTTCCATCCCGAGGAGACCATCAACACGGTGCGCGCTTTGGCCGCGTGGATGACGTGGAAGACGGCCGTCGTCGATCTCCCTCTCGGCGGCGGGAAGGGCGGCATCATCTGCAACCCCAAGGAGATGTCCCAAAGGGAGCTGGAACGGCTGAGCCGGGCCTACATCCGCCAGGTGGGGAGAATCATCGGGGAGGAGACCGACATCCCCGCTCCCGACGTCTACACCAACCCCCAGATTATGGCCTGGATGATGGACGAGTACTCCTTCATCCGCGGCCATAACGTGCCCGGCGTCATCACGGGTAAGCCCATTCCCTTGGGCGGCTCCCGAGGCCGCGGCGACGCCACCGCCCGCGGGGGTATGTTCACCATTCGGGAGGCCGGCAAGGTGCTCGACATAGAGCTGGAGGGCGCCACCGCCGCCGTTCAGGGCTATGGCAACGCGGGCTCCTTCGCGCACAGCCTGGGCGAGGAATTGCTGGGTCTCAATATCGTCGCCGTCTCCGACTCCAGCGGCGCCATCTACAACCCCGATGGCCTCGACTCGGACGCGGTGAAGGCCCACAAGCAGCAGACGGGCTCGGTGATCGACTTCCCCGGAGCCGAGAACATCAGCAACGATGAGCTTCTGGAGCTCGACGTCACCGTCCTGATCCCGGCGGCGCTCGAGAATCAGCTCACGGAGGCCAACGCCGGCAACGTCAAAGCCCAAATCGTGGCTGAGTTCGCCAACGGACCTACCACACCGGAGGCCGACGACATTATGCACGAGAAAGGCATCTACGTGATTCCCGACTTCTTGTGCAACGCCGGCGGCGTGACCGTCTCCTACTTCGAGCAGGTACAGAACGCTTACGACTACTATTGGGAGGAGGAGACCGTCTACGAGCGCCTGGACAAGAAGATGACCGCTGCGTTCCACGCCGTGCACGACACAGCGCAGCAGTACGGCGTCAAGAACCGTATGGGCGCCTACATCGTCGCCGTCGGCCGCGTCGCCGAGGTCTGCAAGCTCCGCGGCTGGGTCTAAGCCCTGAGTCGTTGAGCACTGGCTAATGCCGATGTCCGAAAGCCCCCACCCGGTCAAGGTTGGGGGCTTTCACCATTTGACGGATGCTGCTTTTGATGTAGAATCAGGATGCAATCAACAACCTAGCGTGGCAGCTCCCTTCCAGCATCGACTATGAAAACCCGTCATCCCTGGCAGTTGTTCCCAGGACAGCTAATCCAATACGCCCTCGATCATCTACACAGATCGTCTGAGTTTGACCAGATTGTCGGCTTCCTGCTCCTGGATGTCGGCGTAGAGACGCTCTTCAAGGTCTTCCTGTTGCTGCCTGAAGAAACCACTAGGACGAACATGCCATACGGTGCCAGAAAGAAGGCAACTGAGGGAAGCTTCCACGACTTGGTGAGAGGGGTAGAGACTGCAGCAAAGACAGCGGGGGACCGCCTCAAAGGAATCGACCTGGGGCACGTGGAATACTTCCATACCCTACGAAA
>CAZEQC010000062.1:0-13251 GCA_964514285.1 uncultured Anaerolineales bacterium
CAGATGCGGGCCTTGGTCAACAGATCCTCGTCGCTCACCTTGCTCCCGCCGGAGAAGAGCACCATCGTCTTGCCCGCCGAAGCGACGACCTTCTCCACCGCCTTTCGATAGGCCTCGTGCTCGTCCAACGCCTTCCAGGCCTCGTAGAGCTCAGCGTACGGCCCAGGGCTCTCCGCGTTCCTCGGATCGTCGAAATCGGGCACGTTCAACTTGACCACGTCCGCCCCCAGCTCGTTGGCCAGCCGCGCGGCGTAGTCGACGGCGTAGATGCTGTCTCGGCCCCCCTTGCGCTCAATGGCCTCGCCCCGGGGGTAGCTCCAGATCACAAGGGGCATGCCGTACTGCTCGCACTTGGCGCGCACCCGGGTGAGTTGAGCGAAATCGTCGTCCTGGCGCGGCGAGCCGACGTAAAGTGTGTACCCCACGGCGTCGGCCCCCAGCCGGACCGCGTCCTCCACCAGCGCGTCCTGGGCCGACAGAGGTCGGTCATTAGGCGGGATGTGGGGGCGGCCGTTGATCTTCAGAACCAAGGGCACGTCCCCGGCGTAGTCATGCATATACTTCTCCGCCAGGCCGATGTGGAGCGCGATACCCGAATACCCTCCCTCCTTGGCCAAGCGGCATTGATAGTCAGGATCGCCGCTCGGCGGGTTGGGGAAGAAGTCAACGGGACCGTGCTCCACGCCGTGGTCGATGGGCAAGAGCAGCAGCCTGCCCTGGCCCGGGCCGTGCTCATACAACATGCGGTGCAAGCGCGTGCGCTTGCCGAGACTGAGATGCAAGTCCTCAAGCGTCGTCCTCTCTGCCATCTCTCATAACCTCCTAGACTGTCTCGCTCGATGTCGCGCTTAATCGCTTGGTCCTCCTCTGCTTCGCAGAGGATACCGTGTCACCGTTCCAGTCGCTCGTGCCCGCCAGCCGATCGAAGATCTGCTGGGAGCCGGAGAGGAAAGCACCTTACCCCTTCGCCTCCCAACACCTAGCGAATCAGCAAGACGGGGGCGCGGGTCTCGTCCAGAAAATCCAGCACCGCCTCGTCCTCCAGAGCCCCGGTCCCCACCGGTAGAAGGAGCGTTCCCCGCTCCTCGTGAGCCACCAGATAGGCAAGGTGCGAGACGCTGGCCTCGGTCAAGATCTGAAAGCTAACCTCCAGCTCCGCCCCCTCCAACTGCTCCCGAACGCGCGTCTCCAGGTGGGACGCCCTTTCCGGATCGTTGGCCAGCCCAAAGACCATCACGTGACCGTCCTCATCCTGGGCCAGCCCCGCCGCCGTCGCCAGGGCCTTGTCGGCCAGGGGCGTCCCGTCGTAGACGACCCGCATAGGCGGCTCCACCCGCGCGCCGGCGCGGAGGATCAGCGACGAGGCAGGCACCTCCCCCAACACCTCGCGGACAGGTGGGGCCAGTCGTTCGGTCTCGAAGGGCGACCAGGCGCCCTTGCCTATGATGACCACGTCGGCCCCGGCGGCCGCGCCGAGGACCTCCGACGCCACCTGACCGCGGGTCTGGCGGAACGTGCAGCGCGTTTCGATGTGGCGCGTCATAACCCCGAAGCGGCGTTTCATCCGCCCCGCCTGGACGCGGAGCTGACGCGACAGCTCCTGCACCTCGACCCGTCGACAACTTGCCGTGTAGAGACCCACCTCCTGGACGAAGGAGAGACCGGTCAGGCGTCGGATGTTCACGTCCTCAATGAAGAGAGCCTGGAGGTCGGCCCCAAAACGGCCGGCCATCCTGACGGCGGCCTCCAGCGCCGCCATGCTGTGGGCCGAGGGGTCGAGCGCCACGACGATCTGCTCGATGCCGTGCTCGCCTCCCCGATCGTTGGGACGCCGATCGACGATGTCCTGGTCATTCATGACCCCTCTTCCCCCTCAGCGCCCTTGCCGAAGCTGGATCGCTTGTCGGCCAGCTCGGCCAGTCGCCGCTCCACCTTGTCGTTGATGGTCCCCTCGGGGTAGTTGCCCTCCTCATCGCGCTCCCCGGCCGGCACACCGGTCAGGATCTCGATGCCCTGATCAACGGTCTCGACGGGGTAGATGTGGAAGGTTCCCTCCTCGACAGCGTCGACCACGTCCTGGCGCAGCATCAAGTGCTTGACGTTGCTCGCCGGGATGAGAACGCCCTGATCGCCCGTCAGGCCGCGGGCCTCGCAGATGTCGAAGAAGCCCTCGATCTTCTGGTTGACGCCCCCGATGGCCTGCACCTGACCGCGCTGGTTCACGGAGCCGGTGACGGCCATGGACTGCTTGATGGGCACCTCGGCCAGCGAGGAGAGGAGGCTGTAGAGCTCGGCCGACGACGCGCTGTCGCCCTCGACGTGGCTGTAAGACTGCTCGAAGACCAGGCTCGCCGAGAGCGAGAGAGGCTTCTCCTCGGCGTAGCGCCCGCCCAAGAAGCCGCTCAGAATGAGCACGCCCTTGGAGTGGATCGGCCCGCCGAGCTCCACCTCGCGCTCGATGTCGACCACCTCGCCCTTGCCCATCCGCGTTCGGGCCGTGATCCGTGTGGGACGGCCGAACATGAAATCGCCCAGGGGGATGATCGAGAGGCCATTGACCTGCCCGACCTCCTCGCCCTCCGCGTCGATGAGGACGGTGTCGCGCAGAATCGCCTCCTGCATCCGCTCGCGCAGCCGATCGGCCCGGTAGATCTGGGCGTCGATGGCGCGCTGCACGTCGCCGGCGGTGACCACCTCGTGGCCGTTCTGCGCGGCCCAGTGGTTTGCCTCGCGGAGCAGATCGCGGACGTTCTTGCCCTTGGTGGACAGCTTCTCGGAATCGCCCACCATCCGGGCGCTGTGCTCGATCACCCGAGCCACGGCATCGCTGCCAAAGGGCTGCAGCTCCGCCTCGTGGACCATGGTCGCGATCAACCGGGCGTACAGCTCCTGGTTCCCGTCGCCGCGATCCATCTCCTCGTGGAAGTCGGCCTCAACCTTGAACAGCTCGGCGAACTCGGGATCGAACTGGGTGAGGAGGTAGTAGATCAGCCGGTTGCCGAACAAGCCGATCTTGACGTCAAGGGGAATCGGCTCCGGCTCCAACGAGACAGTGCTGATAATGCTCAACTGGCGCCCCAGCGACTCAATGCGGATCTTCCCGGCATCCATCGCCCGCTTGAGCGCCTCGTAGGCGTAGGGCTCGGTCAGCACCTTCCGCGCGTCCAGGAGCAGGTAGCCACCGTTGGCCCGGTGGAGGGCCCCGGCCTTAATCAGGTGGAAGTCGGTCGTCAGCGCGCCCATCCGGGCCATATGCTCGATGCGCCCGATCAGGTTCTGATACGTGGGGTTGTCCTCGTAGATCACCGGGGCGTGCTCGGTCTCGCTGTTGTCGACCACCACGTTGACCTTGTACTTGCGCATAAGGGCCTCTTGCACCATGGCTTGGCGCGCCTGGGCCTGGCCCTGCCCGTCCTCCAGCATCTGCTGGAGGGCCTGCTGGCCGCCGCCCTGCTGGCCGCCACCGCCTTGGGGCAGGAAGGTCTCGGCGTTCTCCACCACGTCCTCCTGCACCGCGTCCAGGTGATTGACGACCTCGGGGTACTCCTCGTACGTCTCTCGCAGCTCATCGATCAGCCCCCCGACGGCGAGGTTGGCCATCTCGCGGTTGAGCTCATCCAGCCGCTCACGCATATCCCGCTGCCAGCTCGGCACCTGGCGGAGGATATCCTGGAGCTCATCCTGCATCTCCTCGACCTTCTGCTGCAATTCCTCCTGTTCGTCCTCGGAGAGCTGTTGAATCTCGTCGGGTGAGAGCACCTCCCCATCGCGCACCGGCGCCACCGCGAGCCCAGCCGGCGTGCGAATCAGCCGGACCTCCTCCTCCTGCGCCCTGCGCTGGAGGTCCTGGAAGGCCTGCTGCTGGTTCTCCCGGAACTCCTCGGTGATCGACTGGCGGCGGGACTGATACTCCTCGCTCTCGAAGGCCGCCGAGAGGGCGGTGTCGAACTGCTCCACCAAGTCGTCCACGTCGTCGCGTAGCTCGACCCCCAGCCCGGCCGGCAGCTCAATGGCGTTGGGCTTGTTGTCGTCCTCGAAGTTGTTGACGTAACACCAGTCGGAGGGGGCAGGCTCATCCTCGGCCCGCTCCTCAAAGAACTGCCGCACCAGGGACTGTTTCCCGATCCCCGGCGGGCCCATGGCGTAGATGTTGTAGCCCTTCTCCTCAATGGCCATGCCAAACTCCATGGCCTCGACCGCCCGGGGCTGGCCGACCACCTCCGTCAGGTCCTCCACGTCGTCAGTGGTCTCGAAGCCGAGCTGGGCCGGGTCGGTGTGATGGTAAAGCTTCGCTGGATCCAATGGTCTTGATTCGTCGCTCATTGCGCTATCTCTCCTTGATTCTTGTTGCTAATCAACCTGTCTCACTCGAAGAAGCCTTCGTTGCCGCCCACGACCACCCACAGACATCCCTCAGGGCTTCGAACCTAAGCATCCTCCGCGCCGTCATCGGGTCAGCTCCCGGCGGAGGCTGCGCAGCCGCAAACTGAGCACGAACAACAAGACGCCAAAAAGAATGGCGTAGGCGCCGACGAACCAGACCACGGCGATCAGGCCGCTGCCGGGCCGCAGCGCCAGGAGCAATCCGAGGATGATGGAGACCACGCCGGCAAGCCCCAGAAACCACTCCCCCTCAACCTGCTTTCTCAGCCGAATCGCAGCGATGAGCTCCAGGATGCCCGTCGCAATGGCCCACGCCGCAATGATGAACAGAATGACCAGCGCCGTGATTCGGGGCCAGATCAGGGCCAACACGCCAGCTGCGAGACCGACCAGCGCCTCCAGCAGCAGCAGCCACCACCCTCCCCCGCGGTCGCGGTTCGCCAACGCCGAGACCAAGGAGAAGAGCCCGTCGATGAGGGCGTAGATGCCGAACAGCACGACCAGCACACGGGCCGTGCTGGCCGGCCAGACCAGGGCCAGAACGCCGAACACGACCGCCAAGAGGCCCCGCAGGGCCAGAATCCACCAATGGCGGCTCAACAGTTTCAGCATCATCAATGCCTCCTAAGTCATCGATCACGACGACTATACGTCTCCATCTGGTCGGACGAACCAGCGCCCCTGTTGCGACTCAACGCCACCAAGAGTGGCTTCGGCGATGGCTCCTATGTTGCGTCCGACGTGCTCCCGTCGGACCTGCCTGGCAGCACGCCGTATGCCCTCCACCGTCACAGAGCCTCCCGGTCGGGCGAGCAGGCGACCGCCGGAATCGACGGGGACCATTGCCCTGCTGTCCTGGTCGTCGACGACAACCACGCTCATCCGCTCACCCACCCCTGTGCCATCAGCCATCGGTTCTATCCGCCTTCCGGCCCCGTCCATATCGGCTCCATCCGTACCTTTCCTTGGCCCGGGACACCGGAGCGCTCAATCCTGTCGACGGCCCGGCCAGCCGAGAGCTCCTATACGGCAATGCTGAGGTAATCCGTCTCGTGCCCGATGCGCGTCGTGTTGTCGAACAAGTAGGCGTGGATCACGTAGATCCCGCGCTCGTCCGGGACGAAGGGGTCGGACTTGTACGTCGCCACCTCGCCCGGGTTCAACAGATCGGTCGCCGTTTTGTCGACGTTGATCGACTCGCCGCTCGGCTTCTCCACCCAGAACTCGAGGATCAGGCCGCTGGCCGTGATCAGGCCGCGCAGGGTAGCCTCGATGGTGATCGCCTCGCTGGGCCGCGGCTGAGGCTCCGACAGAGCAAAGACGCTGACCAGCTCTGCCACCTGGTCGCCGACCACGACGCGTCTGGAGGGCGTCTCCCAGTGGAAGGGCTCGCCAGCCCAGCGCCCGTCCACGGAGACGTAGACGCCGCCCGACTGCTGAGCCGCCACCTGGTAGTGGAGCTCCTCCCCCTCCCCCGGCTCCAGGGATGAGAGGTACTGGGCGTCCTCCTCAATGTCGATGGCGTAGGTATCAAGGCTGTTCAGCCGCACGTTGAGGCCCGTCAGGGCGTCCTCACTGACGTTCTTCAGGCTGATGGCCAGCCACGTCCGGCCACCTCGTATGCTCTTGGGATTGATATCGTACTCGATCGGAAACTTGGCTGCCATACTCTCCCTTCTCACTCTCTGATGACTGAGCGCGCGCTCCTGGCAGGCCATATGACCTGCCAGGCAGGGTCGATCACACGAACCAGGGCGCGGGACTCGTACCGTCGCCGTCCCTCAGCCTGGACTACGCTTCTCGGACGTAGACGTACTCGACCTCACGCCCTATGCGGCGCACGCCGTCGTAGAGATAGGCATAGATGGTATACAGACCGTCCTCATCGGGCGTGATCTCGGCGGAATAGGTAGCTTCCTCGCCCACATCCAGGGCCTTCGTCTCCACGAGAGCCAGCTCCTCGAACTCGCCGGCCGGCGTGTCCGCCCAGAACTCCAGCTTGAGCCCCTCGCTGGCGCTCAGGCCGCGAACCGTGGCCTCGCAGCGGATCCTCTCGCCGACGACGGAATAGGGCTCCGTCATCGCGAAGAGGCTGACCAGCTCCGCCACCTCCTCCCCGACCGTCATCGGGATGCCCGGGGACTCCCAGTGGAAGCGTTCGCCGTCCTTCCACCCGTCCAGGGTGACGTAGAGGCTCCCGGTTCTGTTCGCCGACAGCTGGAATGGAAGCTCGCGCATCTCATTGGGCTTCAAGATTGAGACGTAGCTACCCGTCCCCAGGACACTGATGCTGTAGGCGTCCAACGAGTTCAAGTTGATGTCCAAACCGGTCAAGTCCTGCGTGCCGATGTTCTTCAAACTGAGCGTCACCCAGTGCCTGCCCGCGTCGATGCTCTTCGGGGTCAGTTTGTACTCAAGTGGGTATTTGATAGCCATAGGACCTCCTCTCCTGATCTATGCTGCCTCTTCTGATATGATCTAAGTCGTCTGTCTGCGTATCATCTCATTCCGCGCCCTGGTTCATCTGATCGACTGCCCTTCTATGCCTCGCCAACGCGAACGACTTCGACCTGGCGGCCGATCCTCGTCGCGCCGTCGTAGAGGTAGGCGTAGCGCCACCGGGCGTCTCCGCCCAGATCTCCGGGCTGAGCCCCTCGCTGTGGAGTTGCCCCATCGCGGGACTAGACGTTGATGTCCATCTCCCCTTCACTGCCCGCCTCGAACAGAGGCCCATAGTTGTCGGGAAGCTGGCCGCGGATGTCCTCCATCTCACCCGTCGTGACCGCCTCCTGAAGGACGGCCATCACGGCCCGCGCGTGGTGGGCCGCGTCCGGCACGTCAGCGCTCTCCTTGGCCGCCACCCGGAGGAAGAAATCGTCGACGGAGAAGCTCTCGGTCTCCTCAGCGCCCTCCAGGAACGTGCTCAACTCCGGCGGCAGCTGAGCTGCCATATCGTCGGCCTCGCCCTTGGCGATCCGCTCCGCCAACGTCTCCAACGTGGCCTGAATGGCCCGCACGGTGTCACCGCGCGATGGCAGTCGCGCCCGATTCTGCACCTCTCCCACAAACTCATCATACTTCATAACCGTAGCCTCCTCTCAGTGATCTGGCCTCAACTCACGCACATGAGTTCTCCATCCCTCGAACGGACGTCACTGGATGGACCAAGTGACCTGTAGATCGACCTGAACGTCCTCGGTGCCCGGTTCAATCGGCACCGCAGCCTCCTCCCTCTCGACCGCGCCACCCAGGTAGACGGGGCGAGGGCCGCGGGTCGACTCGTTGATCGAGACGACCTCGTCCAGCGTCACCCCCGAGAGCTCGGCCAGTTGCCCAGCCTTCTGCTCCGCGTTCTCCCAGGCGGCCTCGCGGGCCTGCTCCAGCAGTTCTGTGGCGTTCTCCACCCGGAAGCTGATCCCCTCGACCCGATTCGCGCCAGCCTGCACCGCGGTATCCAACAGATCCCCCACCACGTCCAGATCCTCGGTGCTCGCCTCCACCACGTTGCTGGCCACGTAGCCGACCAGTTCGCGGCCCGAGGCTCTCCCGGAGGCGTCCGGATCCCGTCCTTCGGGTGGCTCTGGGGTTTCGTATTGGGGACGGAGCTGGACGGTCTGCGTCTGGATGCTGTCGGTGGGGACGCCCGTCTCCTTCAGAGCGGCGATGACGGCCTGCATCTGCTCGCTGTTTCTTGAGAGCGCCTGATCCGCCGTCTCGGCCATGGTCTCCATGCCCAGTCGGACGACCGCCTGATCGGGCCGGGCACTCACGGTGCCGCTGCCCGATACGCTGATCGTTCTCCGATGCCTATTCAGGGGATCGAACTGAGCCTCCGCCGGGGAGCATCCCGTTTGCGCCACGAACAGGGCCCCGAGCGCCACGACCATCGCCATCATCCAAAACCATCTCCGCTTCATCAACAACCTCCTTGCCAAAGAACTCAAACAGTCACCAGGTCTCCCGGCTGCACCGGGGGTACGAAGCGCCGCCCCGCACCCCCGGTTGCAGAAGTGAGCCTGGGGAGCTCACGCTTCTGCACGCTAACCTAACCTATCGAGCTATGATCTATTGTATCAGACAAGCGCCTCTTCTGGTTACGCCATGGGTGAGAGTTTCCTTTGGGCTTGGTTGGAAAGAGTTGGAATTCGGTTGGCGCCCCGAGGAGACCTCGGTCTGAGGAGACCTCAAGCATGCGCGAAGCCCCTGGGCTAGACCCAGGGGCTTCGCGGCCGGGCGATCTCCACGCGTCGTCGGTTCTCCTCTAGACGCTCAGCTCGTCCTCGTAGAGCTCGACCTCATCAGCTCCCGCGAGAGCTGGATGAAGTCCCGCGCCATGCGCTCTTTGTCGAAGTGCTCCTCCACCCGCCGCCGTCCTTTCTGACCCAGCTCCTCCGCCAGACCCGGATCGGAGAGCAGCCGTACCAAGCGCTCCGCCAACTGCCGAGGCAGCTTCTCCTCGTCCTTGCTGATCACGAAGCCGGTCTCGCCATGGATCACCGATTCGGTGAGGCCGCCGGAGTCCGTCACCACCACCGGCGCCGCGCAGGCCATGCCCTCCACCGGGACGAGGCCAAAGGGCTCCACGCCGATGGTGGTGTAGATCACCACGTCGCTCAGCGCCGTCAGAGGCGGGATATCGTCGTGGTCGTACGTCCCGATGTGGACGTGATCGCGCAGATCGTTCTGCCGAATGAAGCGATCGATCCTCGCGTCGTACATGGCCAGCTCATCCCGGTCCTTGTAGATGCGCTGCGCACGGCCCGTCATCACCATCAGAGCATCGGGTATCTCCTCAATCACCTGCGGCATAGCCTTGATGGCCGGCAGAATCCCTTTCCAGGGGAGAAACCGCCCGGGATGGAGAATCACCCGCCGCCCCTCGAAGCCGTAGGACGCCTTCAGCTCCGCCTGCCTTTCCCCGCTCACGGGGTTGAAGGTCTCGGTGTCGATGCCGTGCATGATCACGGTCCACATCTCGTCCGGGATCTGCGGCAGTCTCCCCGTCAGCGACTCGCGGATCGTCTCGCTGATGGGCACCAACCGGTCCCAATCGATCTCGCCGACGATGCGCTCCATCGTCTCCTCCGACCGATCGATGAAGACGTCGTTGTGGATGATCAGGTAGCAAGGTACGTCCCGTTCTCGGCAGGCATCCTGCAAGGCCCGGGAGAGGTCGAAGAAGTCGAGATGAAGGTTGTGGGCCTGCACCACGTCGATGGCGTGGTCGTCGAGGAACGTCTCGAACATCGCCTTGGAGGTCTGGTAGAGATCCTGCCCCTCCTCTCGGGCCTCCTCGATGCGCGCCGGGACCATCCCCTCCCGCCGCTCGACGGTCACGCCCTTCACCTCTTCGGTGGCGGGTTCCTCGGCCACAGTCCCACAGAGAAGGCTAACCTCGGCCCCCTGCGCCACCATCTCGGGGCAGATGGTCAACAGGTGCATCTCCACCCCTCCCGTGACGGGAGGGAAGGCCCAATGAACGACGCCGATATGTAACGACATAGCTTACCTCCTGCAACTCGGCCATTCTCCGTACGCTTCGTCCCCGGGCCTGACGACGAAGGCACTCGGGCAAGCGGCGAGGGACGCTTCTGAACCCGAGGCCCGGCCCGAGACGAGCCGGGCCCGTCCCTCACCGCGGCGTTCGGACACCTGGCGTGCTCGGACGACCTAGTCGCTCACGGCATCCTTGGCCGTCTCCCAGGCGTACTTGATCGCCCCCTTGAAGTCCTCCCACGGTCCGGCCTCTTTTTCCTCCCACGCCGCCCGCACGTCGTCCTCGATCTCCAGCCAATCCCGATCGCGGTACGCGCCGGGCTCCACAAGGTCGAACCCGTACGTGTAGGCGATTTCGTAGCGCTCAAAGGGATACCGCCCGGCGTCGTAATGCTCCTCGTAGTGGCGGTGCATGATGTCCTCGTAGCTGTCGTAGATGGGTCCTTTTGGTTCCTTGTTCACCATGTTTAGCCTCCTTAGTAACCAACGTATAACGTGACATAGACGACCGTGCCCCCGATAACGGTCAACGTCCAGAGGATCCCGGTTGCGCGCATCAGCTAGATAGGCCGACGCGGGGGCAGATCCTGCAACTATCTCCCTACTAGATCGCGATGCTACGCGCGCCCACGATCTTCGTCCCGGATCATCAGCCCCGCCACCACCCCGCCGGCGGCGGCCATCGCGGCGCTGACGACCATGGCCCGCCGAAAGGCGACCGAGTAGGACGAGCTGACCACCTCCCTGGCCGGCGGGGACAACGCCTCGACGTCGAAGGCGCCGGTGGGCTCCTCCGCGACTCGCTCAATCGCCTGGCTGGCCGACGGCTCCAACGAAAGCTCCTCCGTGCGCGACGCCACCACGGACCGGAACGTGAGACTCACCACGACGCCCAGACCGGCGACGGCCAGCAACCCCGCCACCCGCGAGGCCACGTTGTTGAACGCCGCCGCGATCCCGGAGACCTCCTCAGAGACCGCCGACATCACCGTCTCCGTCAGCGGCGCCACCGTCGCGGACATCCCCAGCCCGAAGACGATCGTCGCCGGCAGGACGTGCGTCAGGAACCCGACGTCCGGCCCCAAACGGGCGAAGAGCAAGAGACCTACCGCGCAGACCAGGGGGCCCACTGTCATGAAGAGCCGCGGGCCGCGCTCGCCGGACAGCCTGCCGAAGATCGGCGACAACACCAGCAAGAGAAGCGAGGTCGGCGCCAGCACCAGACCCGCCACCAGGGCCGAATAGCCGATCACGTTCTGCAGGTAGAGCACGACGAAGAAGCTCGTCCCCTGGAGGGCGAAGTAGACCCCCAACGTGGTCAGGTTGGCCCCGGTGAAGTTGCGCGAGCGGAAGAGCCGCAGCGGCACCATCGGCTCGTCCTTCCCGGCCTCGACGAAGGGGAAGACCCCCAGGCTGAGCACCCCGCCCACCAGGCCGATCAGGACGCCCGGCGCCGTCCAGCCCACGACCGGCCCCTCGATCAGGCCGTAGGCGATGCCCCCGAGCCCCATGGTGACCAGCAGCGCCCCCAGCCAGTCAAGCCGCTCCGGAGGGTCGTCGGCGCGGCTCTCCGGCACCTGACTGAGCATCAGCCAGACCGCCACGGCGATGATGGGCACCGCCACGAAGAAGACCCAGCGCCAGGAGAGGTTATCCACCAGCCAGCCGCCCACCAGCGGCCCAATCACCGTGACGATGCCGGACCACCCCGACCACTGCCCGATCGCCTCGCCGCGGGCCTCGCGGTCGGTGTAGACGTCGCGGACAATGGCCAGCGAGCCGGGCACCAGGAGCGCCCCCGCCACCCCCTGCAGGATCCGGGCGCCGATCAGCCAGCCAGTCGTCGGCGCCAGCCCGCAGGCTATTGAGGTGGCGCCAAAGCCCACCAACCCAATGGTCATCACGCGCCGCCGCCCGTAGCGGTCGCCCAGCGAGCCGCCCAGGATCAACAGCGCCGAGAGGGTGAGGATGTAGCCGTCGACGATCCACTGCAACCCGGAGAGCCCGGTGTCCAGGTCGCGGCCCAGGCTCGGCAGGGCCACGTTGATCACCGTGCTCTGGAGAAAGACGATCCCCGAGCAGAGGATCATGGCCACCAGCGTCCAGCGCTTGACGCCGCCGGGAAGGAAGCCGCCGTCTCGTTCACCGGTCATAAGCCCTCGGTACCCCTTTGCGGTGAAGCTCAGGACAGTCGTCCCCCCCATCGATCACCGCGCTCCCAATCCTTACTCCCTGCTCCCTGCTCCTCAGGTCCTATGCCTCTTTGAGGCGCACGGTATCGGCGCCGAGGTCGGTATGGACCTCATAGTCTCTGTCATAGACACTCCTAGCATGCTTATCACACTCAACTCTCACGCTCCCAGGCTGATGCGCGGATTCAAGAAGCCATAGAGCAGATCCGCCACCAGGTTCGCCGAGGCGAAACCAACCACGGTCACCATGATCACGGCCTGAATCACCGGCAGATCGTTGCGTCCGATGGCAAAGACCAAGAGGCGACCCAGCCCCGGGTAGTTGTAGACGTTCTCGACCACCACCAACCCGCTGATGAGCCACCCGAAGCTGATCGCCACCACGGTGATCGTCGGCATGAGCGCGTTCCGCAGCACGTGCTTGAAGACCACGGTCCGATAGGGCAACCCCTTCAGGGTGGCGGTGCGGACGTAGGACTTCTCCAGCTCCTCGATGACGCCCGCCCGGGTGAGGCGCGCCACGTAGGCCAGGAGAACGAGCGTCGCCGTGAGGGCCGGCAGGATCAGCTTCGGCAGGGCCTCGACGAACGACACATCTGGCGGAACCGAGGAGCTGGCCGGCAGCAGGTTCAACCCAAAGGCGAAGATCTGAATCAGAATTAGACCGGTCACGAACTCCGGCAAGCCCACCACCGAGAGGGCCGAGATGCTGATCACGTTGTCGATCCACGTATCCTCGTTCAGCCCGGCGACGACGCCCAGCACCACGGCCAGGGGCACCGAGATGAGCAGGGTGATCAGGGCCAGGCGGAGCGAGTTGCTGACCCGCTCCATGACCAACGGGCGGATCTGCGACCCGGTGCTGAAGGAGCGCCCCCAGTCGCCGACCACGAAGTCCCGCAGCCAGCGCCCATACTGAACGTAGAGCGGGTCGTTGAGCCCCAGCTCCTCCCGCAGCTCCCGGATGGCCTCCTCCCCGGCCTCCCGCCCCAGAATCACCTGCGCGACGTCCCCCGGCAGCCAGCGGGTCACCAGGAAGACGATGACAGAGGTGATGAGCAGCGTGAGCACCAGAAAGCCAAGACGGCGCAGCGTGTATAGCAGCATAGCCTCACTCCGATGACGAATCTGAGAATCGGAAGGCGCGCCCCTGCTTCTCGCGGAGCTCGTCCTCCGGGAT
>CAZEQC010000062.1:13351-20294 GCA_964514285.1 uncultured Anaerolineales bacterium
CCGCCCGTCCTCGGGCCGCCCGTCCTCGGGCCGCCTTTCATCTCCCGCCAGGGCGGCACCTGTTCCACACAGATATCACCCAGGAAGCGAGGACAGCGGGTGTGGAAGGGGCAGCCCGTGATCGCCTTCGAGGGGCTGGGCACCTCGCCGTGGAGCCGGATCTCCTCCTGCTGCCCCTCCGGGTCGATCAGGGGCACCGAGGAGAGGAGCGCCTCGGTGTAGGGATGGTGAGGCGGGTCGAAGACGATGCCCGAGTCACTCACCTCCATCAGCTGGCCCAGGTAGATCACGGCCACCACGTCGGCCAGATAGCCGACGACGGCCAGGTCGTGGGAGATGAAGAGCGTGCCGATCCGGTGCTCCCCCTGAAGCTCGTTGAACAGATTGAGGATCGAGGCCTGCACCGACACGTCGAGGGAGGTGACCGGCTCGTCGGCAATGAGCAGATCGGGCTGCGGCGCGAAAGCCCGCGCGATGGCTACCCGCTGCTTCTCCCCCCCGCTCAGCTGCCCCGGCAGACGCGAGGCGTACTCGCCCGAGAGGTGGACCGCCTCCAACAGCTCCCTGACCGCAGCGTCGATACCGCCATTGCCGCCCTCCTCCGGCATCTGATCACGCAAGCGCTTCAACGGCCGGCGCAGGATCTGCCCCACGCTCAGGTAGGGATTGAGGGTCTCGGCCGGGTTCTGGAACACGATCTGGAGGCAGCAGAACATATCGGAGGTCCGCCCGCTCAACCCGGGCGGCAGCTCCCGATCGAAGAGCCTGATGCTGCCGCCGGTCCGCTTTGCCAGGCCGACGACGGCCCGGGCCAGGGTCGTCTTCCCGCTGCCGCTCTCCCCCACCAGTCCCACGGTCCGGCCCCGCCCTACGTTGAAGCTCACCCCGTCCACCGCCTTGACCCGGCCCGGCGGCTCGCCGGAGACCAGGTCGCCCAACGACCGCCCCTGGGTGAAATGCACTCTGACGTCCTCCAGGTCGAGCACGTCCTCCTCGGGGACGGCCAGCGCCTCCATCGTGGCGCCCTCGGGCACCGGCTGGCTGGCGCTGACCGAGCCCTCCTTGATCGCCTCCCAGCGGTGACAGCGCGACCGGCGACCGTGGCCCGTCCCCGGGCCGCCGGCCTCATAGAGCGGAGGGTACTCTTCACAGATGTCGATAGCCAGCGGGCAGCGGGGCCGGAAGATGCAGCCCGTCGGGAGATCCCGCAGCGAGGGGATCTGCCCCTGAATGGGGCGCAGGCTCACCTCGGCCTTGTTCTCGCCGAGGCGAGGCACGCAGTCCAGTAGGCCATAGGTATAGGGATGGAGCGGCTGCCGGTAGAGATCGCCGGTCGGCGCGTCCTCCAGCAGATCCCCGGCGTACATCACCGCCACCCGATCCGCGATCTGCGCCACCACACCCAGGTTGTGGGTGATGTAGAGCACGCCCGTCTGCCGCTGCCCCCCGATCAACTCGCGGAAGAGATCGAGCATGACCGCCTGGGTGGTGACGTCCAGGCTGCTGGTCGGCTCGTCCAGCACCAGCAGCGAGGGCTCGGTGCTGATGGCCATAGCCGTCAAGACGCGCTGGAGCATCCCGCCCGAGAGCTGGTGCGGATAGCTGTCGCTGACCCGCTCCGCGTCGCCCAGCTGAACCTGGTCGAAGAGCTCCAGGGTGCGCTCGCGCGCCTCCGACTCGCTCAGCCCCGCCTGGTGCCGGAGGAGCTCGGCCACCTGCTCGCCGAGCTTGACCGAGGGGTTGAGCGAGGCCTGGGCGTCCTGGGGCACCATCGTCATCTCCGAGCCCCAGATTCTGCGCATCTGGGCGTCCCCCAGCTCCAACAGGTTCCGGCCCTGGAAGCGGATCTGGCCCCGACAGACGGAGCCTTCCTCCGGCAGGTAGCGCATCGTCGCCAGGGCCAGCGTCGTCTTGCCCGATCCGCTCTCGCCGACCAGGCCGCACGTCTGTCCCCTGGGGATCTCCAACGAGACGTGGCGCACGGCCTCGCGCCAGGTACCGGCCTGCCGATACCCCACGGTCAGGTCGTCGATCTCCAAGACGGTCTCGTTCTCAGCTTTCGTCATGTGTGCGCTTCCTTGCTGTCGTATCCTTACGGCACTCCGCTGCGCTGCGTGCCTCACTACGAACCAACCGCCCCCCTACTCCTTGCTCCCTACTCACCGTCTGAGCTGCGACGGCACCTGCAGAATCTGCTTCAACGTATCCGCCACCAGATTGACCCCGATCACCACCACGGCGATGGCCCCGGCGGGGAAATAGAGGGCCCACGGCGTCTGCGTGAAGTTGGCCCGCCCCTCCTTGACCATCAGCCCCCAGTCGGGGCTGGGAGGCTGCACGCCGACGCCCAGGAACCCCAGCGACGCCACCAGGAAGATGGCATAGGAGAAGCGAAGGGAGGCCTCCACGGCCAACGCCGGCAACGTCGAGGGGAAGATCTCTCGAAACAGGATGTACGTCACCGATTCTCCCTGCACCTGGGCGGCCTCCACAAACTCCTTCGTCTTCACCGACAGGACCACGCTGCGCACCACCCGGGCCACGATGGGGGTGTAGACCATGGTGATCACCACCAGCACGCTGTTCCGCGACGGGCCGAGCGAGCCGAGGAGGAGCAGCGCCAGCAGCAGGGCCGGCAGGGAGAGGAGGCTGTCGAAGAAGCGCATGACCACCTCGTCCAGCCAGCCGCCGTAGTAGCCGCTCACCAAGCCAATCGTCGTCCCCAGGATCACGGCCGCCAGCGTGCCCAGTCCCGCCAGCGCGAGCACGTCGCGGGCCCCCAGGACCACGCGGCTGAAGACGTCCCGACCCAGGTTGTCCGTGCCAAACCAATGATTCGCCGATGGCGGCTGGCGCGCGTCGGCGACGATCTGCTCGTTGGCACCGTAGGGCGCGATCAACGGCCCAAACAGAGCCATCAGGAAGAAGAAGGCGAAGATCGTCACCCCGATAGCCGACGACGGTCGTCGGTACAGCTCCCGCAAGGCGGCCAGAAAGCGGCCTCCCAGACCGGCGCGGCCCTCGACAGCGTCCTGGCTTCTGCCTGTGTCGCGTCCCTCATCCATAGTCAGCCCCTACTCAGCCAAGCGTCGTCGTAGCGACTTCAGTCGCTCACCTCGTCAGAACGGCTGAAGCCGTTCTGACAGACGATCTCGACGCCTCTGTCCCGTTTACTCCGCCAGTTGGATCCGCCGAAAATCGGTCCGGCCAGAGAAGGCCTTGATCTGGAAGCCCTCGAACCGGTCGCTGATGACGCCGTACTCGGCGAAGAAGTAGGGGACGATGATCGGCCCACGCTCGATCAGGATGCGCTGGATCTCGTGATAGGCGTCGACGCGTGCCTGTTCGTCCAGCGTGGT
Source organism: uncultured Anaerolineales bacterium (assembly GCA_964514285.1). Taxonomy (GTDB): domain Bacteria; phylum Chloroflexota; class Anaerolineae; order B4-G1; family B4-G1; genus SKLM01. Next base: position 16,711 of record CAZEQC010000062.1, read on the forward strand.
CCCGGCCGTCTCGATCAGCTGATCGAGCTCCTCGTCGCAGAACCGGGTCGCGTTCCACTTGGCGCCACACTTCAGCATGACGTCCAGGTAGAACTGAGGATACGGTCGATGCCCCCAACCCACAATGCCCAGCTTGACGTCCAGCCAGTCACCCTCGCCGTAGAAGACGCTCTCCGGCACGGTGTTGATCTCCGCGTTGATTCCAGCCTCGCTCCACTGCCGCTTCAGCACGGCGGCCAGGTCGGGGAAGTTGAGCGTGTCCAGCAGAACCATCTCCAGGTCCAACCCGTCGGGATAGCCGGCCTCCGCCAGGCGCTCAGCCGCCCGCTCCGGATCGCGCTCCGGGATGGGCGTCTCCTCACTGTAGTACGCCGAGAAGAGGGGCCCGATGGGGCTGTCGCGCCCCACGGCGCCGTACCCCTGCTGCACCAGCTGGAAGATCTCCTCCCGGTCGGTGGCCAGCTTGAGGGCCTCTACCACGCGCGGGTCGTCCCCGGGCGGCTGATCGACGCGCAGCCGCACGTTGGCAAACTGGTTGGTGGCGATGTCCTGCGCGATCAGATCGTCCCGCTGCCTCAGGCTCTCATAAAGCGGCGTCGAGAGGTCCATCGTCAGATCGATCTGCCCGCCGCGCAGCGCGTCGGCCGACGCGGACTGCTCGTTGAAGAAGATGATCTCCAATCCGGCCAGGTGCGGCTGCCCCTCGACGAAGTAATCCTCGTTGGCCTCCATCACCATCCGATTACCGGGCTGGTAGTCGGTCACCACGAAGGGGCCCGTGCCGTTGAAATCCGGAGCGCCTTCGGCGCTCCCCTCGAAGCCCTCTTTCACGATCAGGGCGTGGTTGTCCGACAGGTCGTAGAGGAAGAAAGGGTTGGTGTTCGAGAGCGTGAAAGTCACCGACAGCTCCCCCGTGGCCTCGATGCTGTTGATGTTGCTGTAGAGATCGGTCGTGGGCAACCCCTCGGTGTCCCGCAGACGTCGGAAGGTGTAGACCACGTCGTCGGCCGTCAGCGACGCGCCATCGTGAAAGGTCACGTCCTCGGCCAGGCTGAAGCGGTAGGTCAGCCCGTCCTCGCTGCGGGTCCAATCCGTTGCCAGCCGCGGCTGAATCTGGTTGTCCGCGTCCACATCGACTAGGTAGTCGTAGACGTGGTTGGCGATCAACACCTCGGCGTCCGACGATATCTGCGCCGGATCGGTCTGCGCGATGGGGAAGGCGCTCACACGCAGCGTCCCCTCTCGCTCCGCCGCCGGCGTCCCCTCAGCTGCCGGTTCCTCGGTCTCCACCGGCGCCTCGGTGGGCATCTCGGTGGCTGGAGCACAGCCGGCCAGCGCCAAGACCGCCACCAGCCCCACCAGGGCGATCGCTCCTCTCCATCTCCGTCTTTGCACAAGCATCCTCATCCTCCTCTTCTCGCTCGTCCACTATGGTCCCCCGACCCACGCCCCGTCTGTCCCGGGCGTTCTCGATATCAACGCCACGAGTCGCAGACCCACTGGGAGCGTCGGCAAGAGAGCTCCCGCTTTTCAAGACGCTTTTCATCTAGTATAGCACGAAAAGCCCCCCACAGAGGACGGTGTCGGTTGGGGTTCCCTTTGGGTTTGGTTACAGAAAGTTGGAGTTTCGTTTGAGACCCGCACGACATCGTCGAGAAAGCGCACCGAAAGAATCGGCCCGCCATCGTAGACTTGACAAGATTACAGTTCTGACTTATACTCGTCGTTAGCTGGGATCATACCTGTCGCCGACGCACTCGTCGCCGCGGCAGGAGGCTCGAATCCGACGTCTCCAGAGGGGGTCGCCGAAGGCGAACTATGAGCAGAAGCGTCTTCAACCTACATCTGAGCAACCTGACGCCATTTGTGATGGCCCATCCAGAGCCATCGAGCTTCGCCCGTGAGACCATCGAGGCATCCGCGGTCCGAGGCAGGTCACTGCCCAAGCCGCTGTCGGGGAAGAAGCTCCCCGTGAGATTGGATCCTCAGACCAAGCAATGGCTGGAAGAGACGGGGGAGCGCTTCGGCACCATGGCGGACGTGGGACGGGCGTGTATCGCGGTTGAGGCCGCACAGCACGTACTGGAGACGATAGAACGTTACAAAGTGGGGCAGGCGACTTGGCAGGCGGTCGAGGAGGCCGTGTGGGCAGCCTTGGGTTACACACCGACGAGCCCCGGCACCGCGTCCTCGCGGACAGACAAGGCAGATCCCTAGCGAGCAATGATCTGTTTTGTCGGTCAGCGAGGGCGCGGAGCCGATCGGCTCCGCGCTTTTCGTTTCAATCCGAGGGCTCCGCACTGAGGCGCCCTCATCGGTTCCGAGTCGCGTGAGACGTATCTTGGCCCTGTAGCTCAACTGGTAGAGCAAACCCGATGCTCGTTTTTTGCCCGTCCGGGCGAGACGTCTTCGCCCCCGGGCCCAGGGCTATCGGTTACCGACCACTCGAGAGGTGCGGGTTCGAGTCCCGCCAGGGCCACTGGCCTCCGTAGCTCAAGGAGAGCACCTTATCACGATCTTCAACGTTGCCTAGCGCGGCGAGACGGCTTGCCCCTGGGCCCAGAAGCATCGGTTATCGGGGCAGACCAGGTTCGATTCCTGGAGGTGATGCGGGTTCGAATCCCGCCGGAGGCACTTTGGGGTGCAGTCCTGGCTGCACCATTGGAAAGCCACATCCAACCCGATTGCCCGTTGCGGCGAGTGCTTCTCGCCCGCGGGCCCATTCAAGGAGATGTCACCATGGTATGGGAGACGCTGGCACAATACTTGCAGAGCAGGCAGCGCGAGCCGATCCTCGGCCGCGAGGAGGAGATGGCGCGGAACAGCGCCGGCGGCTTCGCCTTCCAGATCGGCTCCTGGGATCGCCTGCAACGCTTCCTGATCCTCGGCACGGCGGGGGGCACCTACTACACCGACGAGCGCTCTCTCACGCGCGAGAACGCCGCTGGCATCCTGAAGCTGATCCAGGACGACGGCCTGCGGGTGTTGGAGGAGACCGTCGCCATCTCCGAGGCGGCCCGGGCGCCGAGCAACCGCCCGGCGCTCTTCACGATGGCGCTCCTGATCGCCTTCGGTGACAGAGAGACGCGGCAGGCGACGGCCGACGCCCTGCCGCGCGTCGCCCGCACCTTCACCCATCTGACGTACTTCGTCCGCTGCATCGAGGAGGGCGACCTGCGCGGGTGGGGCCGGGGCCTGCGCCGGGCCGTCGCCGGCTGGTACGAGCGGCCCGCCGACCGGGTGGCCTACCAGGTGGCCAAGTACCCCAGCCGCAACGGCAAGCGCCATCACGATCTGCTCAACCTGGCGCACCCGCGCCCGCACGACGAGGCGCAGCAGGCCCTCTTCCGCTACATCGTCGAGGACGAGGCGGACGAGGCCCTTCCGGAGATCCTCGTGGCCCGCGAGCAGGCAATGGCCGCCGACGACCCGGCCCAGGTCGCCCGCCTGATCGAGGAGCATGGCCTGACGCGCGAGATGGTGCCCAACGAGGCGCTGCGCCATCCCGAGGTCTGGGAGGCGCTGCTCTACCCTTCGACAAGCTCAGGGCAGGCTCCTTCGACAAGCTCAGGGCAGGCTCCTTC
>CAZEQC010000063.1:0-19562 GCA_964514285.1 uncultured Anaerolineales bacterium
AGCTGGAGCAGGCCGTCGACGTCGACCGGGCTCCCCTCCCGCAGGTCTTGCAGGCTCAGAGGCTCTCCTCTCCGGTAGACGACGTCGCAGAGGGTGCCTTCCACCCCGCCGCTCTCAAGAGATTCGGTGAGGGACGTTGGCAGGCCGGCGTAGCTGACGAGATCGAGCTTCCCGGTCCCCTCGTCCGTCAGGGTGATGAGCCCGGCGGCGAAGTCTAGGGCGTCCATCGTGCTCAGCAGCGCCTTCTCGAGGCGGTCGTGAAGGTCCATGGCGCCAGCCAGGGCGCGCGCGACCGCATTGCGGGCCGCAAGGTCGCGATTCTGGCGCTGCAGGGCCGTCTCCACTCGGACACGCTCCGTCACGTCGCGGAAGATCCCGCGCGTGGCGACGGGCACGCCGTCCTCGAAGCGGCAGTTGATGTTGCCCTCGACGATGATTGACTCGCCGTCCTTGGTGACGAAGGTCGCCTCGACGCGTTCGTCGCAGGCCTCCTCGGTCAGGCGGCTCAAGATAGCTCGACAGTGGGCCTTGCTGTCGGGATGGATCACGTCGAAGATGGAGATATCGTCGAGCTCCTCCTTGCTGTAGCCCAAGGTCTCTCGCCAGGCGTGGTTGACGTAGAGGATCGATCCATCGGGGGCCACGCTCTGCACCAAGTCGTTGGCGCTGTGCAGCAGGTCGCCGTAGCGCTCTCTGCTCTCGCGTGCGGCATGGAGCGCCATCTCCAGCTCTTCCCTTCGCGCCTCGTTTCGGCTGTGCAGGCGCTCCACGCGGCGCAGCGTGCGAATCCGCACGGCGTGGATCAACGCTGAAAGCATCGCGGCGGAGAGCAGGGCGATGCCGAAATGGATCGAGGCGGGCGATGGCCCGGTGGCGAGGGAGGGATGTATGAGCATCACGGCAGCCCAGCCGACGACTGCCGTGGCGATCAGCGCGGCAAGCCAGGCCGTCGATAGAAGGAGGGAGCCCGCGCCGATGATCAACAGAAGCAGGTTGGTCGTCTGTTCAATCTGGGCCGTCAGCGTGAGGTGAAGGAGGCTGTTGAGTAGTACAAGCTCCGCGACGCCGGCCCCGAGAGGGTGGGCCCAGCGAGAGGGCAGCGCACCGCGCCGCAGCAAAAAGGCGAGGGTGAAGAGGAGCAGGGACGTCCCAGCCGCCACCGGGCTCATTACGACGGCAACGGCGCGGGGCAGGAGCAGCAGGTGGCTGACGGTGAACACCAGGTAGAGAACGCCCAGGCCTACCGAGACAGGAGACAAGCTCCTGAATACGACCGGCCCTAGGTCGACTTTCGAATCTGAATCATCGAGTCTCAAACGTTGGAGCCATTTCTGTGCCATGGTTCCTCCCTTTGGATCTCATCGCTGCAGGAGGGAAGCGGGGTCAAGCGATCCCTCGTGAGCAGAAGCAGATTAGCAACACGAGAGAGGGAGACCACTCTGTTGTCGCCCCTCGCTAATGCCTTGGTCTTGATCCAGGCGGCAGTCGCCTCAGGACCTCCCGCAGCGCCTGGATGGTCGGCTCACGTCCGGCCAGCACGACGTCCGTGCCGGGCCCCCCGTCGACCAGAGGCGCATAGTCGAGGGGGTCGCCGTTCAGGTAACGGAGCTTCTCTCCCGGAACGCGGTTGATGGCGTCGGCCGCCGCGATGTCCCAGATATGGATGCCGGGACCCTCCAGAGCGCCGATGACGGCGGGGTAGATCAGGTGATAGCAGAGGTGGAGGGCGGCGCTGCCGATTCCTCGAATCTTCCCAACGTAGCCGCTCAGATCGAGCCGCTTATGAATGCGGGAGGTGACCATCAGGTTGGACCGCACGGAGATCGGCTGATGGGGACGCGGCTGGGGCAACGGTGAGCTGTTCAAGGTCGCTGTGCCCTCGTCGGCGACGATCAGCAGCTCCAGGCGCGGAGCGAAGATCACGCCCCCGATGGGGGTGAGGCTGCCATCGAGCAGGCCAACGGAGACGCACCAGCCGGGCATACCTTGGCTGAAGACGTCGGTGCCATCAACGGGATCGACGGCAAAGGTGGGCGCCCTATCGGGATCGAAGGGGCGCCGGGTCTCCTCGGTGATGACGTTGGCTGTTGGGTAGAGGGAGAGGATATGCTCCACCAAGAAGTCCTCGACTTCCTTATCGGCCTCAGTGACCACGGAGTTGTCGGCCTTGTAGGTGCGGTCCGAGAAATCCATAGCCCGCTGCATCTCCCAAGCCATGTCGCCTGCAGCTTTGACGTGAGGGATGATGGCTGCTATGCTGTCGGTTGTGTTGTCTGCAATGGGCATGCTTGTCTCCGTCGGTGTTTGAACCTCATACTGTGTAGGGCTGCCGTTGTCCGGGACGATCATTCCGCCCTGGCCCGCGTCGAGCGATGGACGGGGCACCTTTGAGGGCGGCCGTGTTCGATTGACGCTGTCCTCGATTGTATCATCGAAGCTGTTTTCGTGCGAATCTTGGCCGGCCAGGCCTTGACGCCCATCGGGGGTGTGATAGCATAGGCACGATGCGTTGTGTGGTGAAGCTTAATAGTCTCAGAGGATGGGAAAGGGGGAGCTATGTCTCGAAGACGGTACCCGTTGGTTGTTCTGATTCTGCTGGCCACGATTGGGGTGCAGGGATGCGGTGGAGGGCCAGCAGAGCCGCCCACCGCGACGGTTGTCCCGGCCACGGAGCGCCCGGAGGCCACCGCCGTCCCGACGCGGACAGAGGGCCCTCCAACGGAGGAGCCCACGCCCGTCGACACGCCGGAGCCGACGGAGGTGGAGCCCTCGCCGACGATGACGTCCGAACCGTCGCCGACCGCCACACCAGAGCCATCGTCGACGCCCACGCCAGCGCCGACCGAGGGGCCTGCCGAGGGGCGGCTTCTCCTGGAGGATCGCTGCGTGGCCTGCCACAGCCTGGACCGGGTGGAGAGCGCAGGGAAGTCTAGGGAGGCGTGGCTCGAGACGGTGAACCGCATGGTGGACTATGGGGCGCAGCTGTCGGACGCCGAGAAGGAGGTCCTGGTCGACTACCTGGCCGAGACGTACGGTCCGTGACGGCCGACATTGCCTGGAGGGGGCGTGCGTCTTTCGCCTCTCTAGCCGGTTTCAGCGGGTCTCGATTGGCGGAGGCCGAGCTTAGGCCGCTGACGACGCTCTGCGGAGAACCAGGATGACGTGATCGCCCCAAAGGCGCCAGGGCCAGCGGTGTCGCAGGCGTCGTTCCAGAGGCTCTAGCCTGGCGAAGAGATCGCGATGTCTTTGGAAGAGGGCGTCCAGGTAAGGGGGCGGCAGGAGGAGCGGCAGCGAGAGGCTGCGCTCCAGCGTGAAGGAGGGGGCGAAGACCTCCTGCAGGGTCCGGACGGTGAGGTAGCGGGTGGCCACGGAGACCGGGAAGGCGTCCTCCCCTTCCACCGTCTCACGACCGGCGACGGGAGCCCACTGCCAGCCGGGGCGCCAGCGGCGCAAGGCCAGGCGAGGCCGGCCTTGGAGGAAGAACCAGGCGATCTCGAAGGGGCAGGTCCTCCCCATCACCGAGCAGACGAAAGCGCCCCCGGGCCTCACCAAGCGCGCCAGGGCTGCGCCGAGGCGCGGTAGGCGCGGTTCACAGTTAAGGACGCCAAAGCTGGCGTAGGCGCCGTCGAAGGGCGCGCCGGGCCGTAGTGCGGCGGCGCCGGAGGCCGGCATCACCGCGACCGCCAGGCGGTGGTCTAGGTGGGCAGCGCGTGCCTTGGCCCGGGTTTGAGCAGCCATCTTCGGGGACAAATCCGTGGCCAGCACGTGGCGTCCAGCCTTGGCCAGTGCAACCGCCTCCTCACCGCTGCCGCAGCCGAGCTCCAGCAGATAGCTTTCACGGGGAAAGATTGCCTTCAGCAGCGCCAGGCTCTCCCGACGCATCCACGTCATCACCACGTTCCCCTGTGGACCGTAGACCACGTCGTAGTAGGGGGCGACGGCGTCGAAGGCGCGGGCCGTCTCTCGGTAGACTGGCTTCATCGCGTCTCCTCCTTCAAGGCCCGTCGGGCGAGCGAGGCCAGCAGGGCCCAGAGCAGCCACGCCGAGAAGAGCGCGACCGCGCTGACGCCCAGCACGCCCCAGCGGGGGATGATGAGCAGATTGAGGCCCACGTTCGCGAGCCCGGTGATGGCCATGGCCGCTGTGACCCAACGCTGTCGGCCGACGGCGTACAGGGCGTGGCCGTTCAGCAGGTAAAGGAACATCGCGGGCACGGCCCAGACCTGGAGGCGAAAGGCTGCTATGGCGCCGCTGTGCGTGTTCGCCCGTCCATAGACGAGGGGCACGAGCACCGTTGCGGCCGTGGTGCTCACAGCGGATAGCACCAGGCCGGCGGCGGCGAGCAACGGTCCGGCGCGGCGGCGGATCCCGCGCAGTTGGCTACGGCCCGTCTGCCTCTGCGCCAGGCGGGCCATCTCGGGGAACATGGCGTCCAGCAAGCTGGCCGGGATGAGCCCCAGGGTCTCCCACAGCTTGTAGGCCGCGCCGTATTCGCCTGCGGCCACGGCCCCCTGCCATACGCTGAGCAGCACCACGTCGAGTCGGCGGTAGGCCATAGCGATGATGCCCGTCATAGCGAAGGGATAAGCTTCCGAAAGGGTGTGCCGCCAGACCGAGGGCGCGAGATGAAGGCGCGGGAGGAGACGCCATGATCGAAGGGCTGCTCCGTAGATTAGGACTCCCACGGCGTCCGCCGCCGCCTTGGAAACCAGCACCCCTGGGATACCGAGGTCCGCCGCCAGGGCGGGTGCCGCTCCTGCCAGCGTGAGGAGGTGGACAGTCATCTCGATGGCACTAGTGACGTCCATCCGTTGGTAGCCGTTGACGAAGCCTCCTAACAGTCCCATAGCTGCCCTGGGCAGCAAGGAGAAGGCTCCCATGGCGATGAGCTGACCGGTCTCGGCGGGGAGGAACGGCCCCCACGCGAGGCCTATGAGCACGCCAGCACCCAGCATGGCCAGCCCTAGACGCAACGAGAACAGATTTCCCAGGATATCCCGTCGTCGGGAGGACGAGCGCGCTCGGGCCACCTCCCGTGTGAGGAATATGCTCAATCCAACATCGGTGGTGGCTGCGGCTAGCCCGACGACAGTGGTCACCAGGACGTAGCGCCCCAGTCCTGCGGATCCCTCGTGACGCGCGATCAAGGCCACCAAGACCAAAGAGAGCACCTTGCCCCCGACCTGCGTGGACAATCGTGCGACCGCGTTCCTACCTACTCGGAGGGCAACCCGCTGCCCGCCCGTGGCCTGATCCATCAGCTCGCCTCTTGGAGCAGCGTCAGGAAGTCGAGGCGCCGTAGAAGGGACTCTTGATCCCACTGCAGACCTCGGGCGCGCCAGATGTGGACCACCTTGGTGGCTCCTCGCTCGGTGAAGGTGAGGGTATCCGGCCCCTCCACCCGCTGGAAGGCCCTCTGAAGGCGCCGGGTCACATCCTGAGGATCCAGGTGGTCGAGAGCGACGATCGTTGCGTCCTCGAAGGCGGGGATGCCCCAGAGGCGATACTGTCCCCACGCTGTGAAGGCAGGCATCTCGGCGTAGTAACGGATCTGAGCCGCGATGCTGTAATCGAGGGCGAAGATGGGCTCTGCGTCTCGTCGGAGGATCGATCCCAGCTCGGACCAGCCGGCTGCGTCGCGTCGAATGGCGGGAACGATACTGCTTCCGGGAAGACCCGTCGGTCCCTCTAGACCGACCACTGTGCCCAGCCCCCAGAGAGCCACACCGAACATGAGCACCGCTAGGGCGCCAGCCTGGGCACGGCGGGGCCAGGTTGTCAGGCGGCTTGGCAGGCGGGTTCCGGCCAGGAGGAGCAGCGGTACCAGGCCGGTACTCAGATTGCGTGGGCTGTCGATCGCACTCAAGGCCAGGGGCAGCAACAGAAATAGAGCCATCAGCGTCAGCAGGCGCTCCGCAGCGGTGCGGAAACGCCCCAGGCCCATCAAGCTCAGCAGGATCAGCGGTCCCGTCAAATAGGCCCACGCGTGATGAGCAGCGCCCAGCAAGCTGGCGTCGCGAACGACAGCCTGCGTCAAGTGAGACAGCTGCCAGCGAAACGACGCCCAATCGTGCCCGGCGTTCCAGGCGACGACGGGCAGCAGGCCAGAAGCCCCAATAGCGGCAGCAACCCAGAGCCGGGGTGTGCGCAGGAGGTGTCGGTGATCGAGAAGCAGTGCCACGACGAGGGCCGTGGCGTAGACATAGGTGCTGTACTTCGTGTTGAAAAGGAGCGCCAGCGTGACGCCGAACGCCAGGCCGTCGGCGATACCGGCGTCCTCTCTCGCCATCCGCCAGAAGGTAAGAAGGTTGAGCAGCATTAGGAAGAGGGTCAAGGCATTGGTGTAGACGAAGCGGGAGATGACGAGGTAAGGGGCGCCCACGGCCACGGCAGCTGCCGCGAACAGCCCTGCTCGACGCGAAAGCAAGCGCTGGCCCACAGCCCACGTGAGGACCACGCAAGCTACCCCCAGCAGGGCGTTGAGCCAACGGATGCCCCAGGGCGTGGGACCACCGAGGGCCGTACTGGCTCCTATCATCATAGCGACACCGGCCGGGTGATCGTAGTAAGCCCAGGCTGGGTGTTGAGACCAGAGCCAGTAGTAACTCTCGTCCCCGATCAGTGACAGAGCATCGAGTCTCAGGAGGCGAAGGGCCGTGGCGGCCAGCACGATCGACGGGAGAATGGGCAGGAAGCTGTGCGTCCAACATCGACCCTCTTGCTCGAAGCGTTCGCTCACGGCTCGGTTCCTTCCCTCACACGGATGGTGTACGTGTACGTGTCCAGCGGTGCCTCGACCGCGATGTCGACGCCGGACCAGGATAGCGTGTAGAAGCCCAACCAGTTGTACTGCCGATAGCGCTCTCGCCCGACGAACCCAGGCTCTCCGGGCGCCGTCTCGACGCAGAAGCGGAGGCTGCTCTCTGGGGCCTTCCAGCAGCCGAAGGGGGCTGTCGCCTCCTCCCAGATGCCCATCTCCGCGGCATCTACGATCTTCCCATCCGGGCCCACGTACTGGGTGAAGTGTCGAGCGCCTTGTTCGTTCATCAGGTAGGCCCGATCCCAGTCGGCCTTGAGATCCCTGAAGTCCACCGCGACGTCGACAGCGTCGGGTGGCCGGACCGTATAGGTGAAGGCGACCGTGCCCAGAGGGGCGACGTCCGCGTACTTCACGTGGAAGGGGCGCGTGGGACGGTCGACGACGTCGATGCGGTAGGCCTTGACCAGGTTGAGCCGCCCGTCTTGGCGGGTCACGAAGGTGTTGGCGTGGCGGGAGACGTGGGCCACGCCGTCGACCTCGATGATGGGCAGGCCGAAGCCGTAGCCCTCCTCGATCAGCTCCCGGCCGTCGTGAACGAGCACCAGGCCCTTCTGCAGCGACGCGATCTTGCCCACGTATGGACGGATGCCGCCGTAGAGCCGCAGGTGGAGGCGATCGCTGAGCGCTGCGGTGAGGGGAGGCGACGGCCGGCTCACAAGGTCCCGCAGATAGAGGGTCAGTCGGGGGGCGTACCTCTCTCGGATGGCGACCGCCAGCAGAAGCAGGATGACCAGCGCGGCGAGGAGATAGCGTAGCAAGCGTTTCATGGCGTACGTTATGGATAGGCTCCAGTGTGCTGCGGGTCGCGGTGAAACATTGGCCAGGCCCGTTGACCCAGCGGGCCGACATGCCGCAGGAGGTGAATGCCATTGTCGGCGCCCACGACGATGTCCGCCCGGCCGTCCGCCTCTAAATCCCCAACCCAGGGCGAGGAGAAGACGGGCGCGCCGAGGTCGTGGGGAAACCCCGGCAGAGGCTCGGCCTTGTGGGTCCAGCCATACAGGTGGCCATCCTTGGACCCAACGACGATGTCCAGCGCTGCGTCATCGTTGAGATCGACCAAAGCCGCGGAGGAGATGATCTGATCGTCGACCTGGACGGGCCAGCCGGGAAGCTCGCGCCCCGCGTCGTCCCAGACGTATAGCCGGCCGTCCCAGCTGCCCACCACGATTTCAAGCGTGCCGTCACCGTCAAGGTCAGCCACGGCGGGGGAGGCTTCGATGGAATGGATGGTTCCCCCCGGCGGATGTGGCGTCGGGGTCGGCCCCGATAGGACTCCATGGGTACGGACTGGAAAGCCCCGCCGTTCTCCACCTTCCGTATCGAGAACGTGTAAATAGCCAGCGTCATCGCCGAAGACGATCCACTGCACACCGTCGCCGTCGAAGTCGATCAGAGCAGGAGATGAATCGGAGTCCCTCGTCAGCACCACGGGGAACCCGGAACTCTGCGCATCAGGCGGCCGCCCCCTGTCAAGGTGCCAGAGGTTGAGCCACCCTCGAGATGGGTCACCTCTCGTGAGGGAGGTGATGCTCAACGCTGGCCCATTGGTGGCCGCGGTGGCGTCGGACCAGCCGTCCATGGGCTGGGGCCAGCCCGTGGCGTCCTCCCCGCTGGCAGTGAGGAGGACCATACGCTCCTCGGCCCCGATGGCAATTCGTGGGCCTTCGAGGATTGTGGGCGATGACCAGATCTCACTGCTCAGGTCTACGGGGAAACCTGGGACGGGCAACCCATCGTCGTTCCAGGCATAGACCAGGCCGCGGTCCGAACCGACCACGATCTCCATCGCGCCGTCGCCGTCCAGGTCGGCCAAGGCGGGAGAGGAGAAGAAGCCCCGCCGGCTCCACGTGGGCCAACCTGTTAGATCGTTCAGATCGGCGTCGAGGAGGTAGAAGTAGCCGTCCCAGGAGCCGATGGCGATCTCCAGCACGCCGTCCTCGTCGAAGTCCCATGCCACTGGCGAGGATATCACGGGATCGTCGGTGGCCTTGAAGCGATGGTTGGGCGCCAGATCACGCGGCTTTCTGACGGACGCACGACAGCCCATAAGGAGCGCTGCCAGGAGGCCTAGCGCCGCGGAAACGAGGGGTCTATGCCTCATGGTGCCTGCCTCCGGGTGTGTGGAGGCAGGGACGCAAGAGCGGCAAGAAGACCGAACGACACGGCAGCGTACCAACTGTTGGTGGGGAATAGAACGATGTCGAAGAGCCCGACGAACAACATAGCGATCCACGGCGGCCAGCCTCGCGTTGACGGACGGGTCAGACCGCTTAACGAGAGCCATAGCCAGAGCGCAGCCCCCGGTAGCCCAAGCTCCGCTGCGGCCAGCAGCAAGACATTGTGCACCGTGCGCGAGTCCGGCTCAATGGCGCGCACTGCGGGGAGGTAGTTCTGCACCCCCACGCCGGTCCATGGATGCTGCCTGATGAGGATGAGGGCCAAGTTAGCGTCCACCTGCCGATCTCCGATGGACCGCGCCTCAATGGGGGTCTCTAGGTGGAGGAAACGGCTGGCGACCAGGTCGTGGAAGAGCAGCAGGAAGGCCAGGCCGAGCAGCAGAGGCACAATGAACTGCGCATATCGCCTCCAGAGCTGAGAGGCTCGATCGAAGCTGAGGCTTCCGAACGGTTTGCCGCGTCGAGGGGCGATTCTCAACCTCGTGGCCAGCCAGAACAGGATACCCATGGCGAAAGCGAGCCACGCGCTGCGTGAGAAGGTGGTTAGGAGGCCGAGGAGTCCGACGGTGGTGACCAGCGTGAACCAGCCCTGTCGCCAGCGGCGTGCTTCGGCGATGTCATCGATGATGAGGAGAAAGAGAACCGAGAGCAGTGCGCCGAGAAGGTTGGGGTGGCCGCCCAAGCCGTATGCGCGGAGCCAGCGTCGCCCTCGAGCGAAAAGCACGCAGGTGCCGGACAGCTGAGCATCCAGTGGCGGCTCTCCCAGCCAGCTCAGCCCTAGATCCCTCTGGAGAGCGAACTGCCCCACCGCGATGCTGCCCTGGATGACGATGATGCACGAAAGCAAGATCGTCAGGTGAGGTGTCTCGTTGACCACGAAGAGGTAGACCCACCAAAGCAGCCCCATCGCCAGAAGGGCGAGCAGGGTGCGGCGGTTGAGCGTGAGCTCAAGGCTGGCGACCATAAGCAACGTCAGTCCAGCCAGAGGGAGCGTAATGCCGCTCCGGCCCCAGCGCCAACGGCGCGCTGGCCGTTCGATGGCCCGCGCCAGCGCCCAGGCGGCGAGTGCCAGGCCGGGGAGCAGCGCGACCGGTCCCAGGTTGAGCGGGGCGTTATGGATCCCCGGTACTTGAATAAATGGAAGCCAAGTAAAGGGACCGCTGATGACCGACGGTATCGTGAGACTCAGCGCGACGAAGGCCAGAAAGAGGCTCTGCTTCGCCTTGTTGGCGAGTGTCGTCGTGCGAGAGTGAGTCCCGCGCCCCATCGACGGAGGCAGCTGAGGACTTCTCACGTCATGCCTCTTCCTCGGGCCGAAAGCCAGATTGGATGGCGCCTGGCAGATGGGCGATAGCGTTCACGAGAAGACGGTCGCGCCACAGCCCCAGCTTAGTCTTGAGCCAGACGGAGGCCGGCCTGCGATCTTCGTCCCCGGCCTTGAAGCGTGCGTTACGCCACTCGCTGTGAAACCAGCGGATAACGCGGCGGTAGAATAACGTACTGAGCCGCCCGCGCTTGAACAGGACCCGGTTTTCGGCGGTGTGTGTCCAGTCCGCCGCCTCCTCGCCTTCAAGCGCCAGATGACCCTGCACCTCATCGTAGAACGGCGTGCCTGGCAGGGGGTAGGCGATGGTGGTGCTGAAGTCGTCTGGGCGGGTGCGCCGCAGCAGGCGCACGGAGCGCTTCAGGTCTGGCCAAGTCTCGCCGGGATAGCCGACCATCATGTAGAAGTAGGTCTTGATCTCGAGCCATCGGCAGACGTCGGCGGCCTGTTCGATCTGTGCGACGGTGATGCCCTTGTTCATGGCGTCGAGCACGGACTGGGACCCCGACTCCGCGCCAAAGTGGATGCGGCGGCAGCCGATATCTTTGAGCCATTGAGCCATCTCTTCATCTATGAGGTCGACGCGGCTGAGGCACTCGAAGGGAATCACACTATCTCCCTCGAGCAGGGCGTCGTGCCAGGCGCGCACCCAGTCCTTGTCGATGCCCATCACGTCGTCGACGATCCGTATCTGGTCCGGGTGGTGCTGTTCCTTGATCAGCGCCATCTCGTCGGCGACGGACTGCGGCGAGCGAGGACGGAAACTGCGGCCGAAAACGCTCTTCTGACACCAACTGCAGCCATAGGGGCATCCACGGGTGGCGATGATGGAGAGGGAGAAGTGGTCGTGCGCGCTGTGCCAGGCCTCACGGTAGCGCTCCACGTCGAGCAGATCGCGCGCCGGGAGCGGCAGACGGTCCACATCTTCGATCAAGGGGCGCCTTGGCGTTTGCACCACTTGGCTGGCCTGGTCACGATAGGCCACACCTGGAACGCTGGTCAGCGCGGCGGTGGGCTCTTCCCCTTTGAGGAGGTGAGGCAGGATCTCCAGGATCGTCTCCTCCCCTTCCCCAACCACCACGACGTCTATCGGAAAGGCACCGTCGCTGCGGTGCTTCATATAGAGATCGGGGCGGGCCGTTGGATCGGCCCCGCCCACGATAACCGTGGCTCCCCATGCCTTGGCCAGGCCTGCCAGACGCAGGGCCGCGTCACGGACGGTGGTCAGCACGCCGAAGCCTACGACGTCAGGCTGTTCCTGCTCCAGGGCGCTGATGAAGTCATCATCATCGGCGGCAAACATGGCGTCGAAGATGGACACATCGTATCCGGCCTCGCGAACAGTCGCCGCAAGATAGAGCAGGCCCAACGGGAAATAGGGTGTCATCAGGCGCGACTCCACCGGGTCGCTGTGCAGGAATAGGGGATTCACCAGCATCAGATCCGACATCGTCTGACGTCCTTGGGCTTAGTCTGTAGACAGGCCCTATAGATTCGCCAGGCTGTCCAGGCGCTCCTGGAAAGCTGCCAGAATGGTCTTTTCATTGCTCTCAAAATGTCCTTTACAATGGTCTACGTCAAAGCAGACCGCCTCTGAGTTCTTGCGCTGTGCGGTGAAGCGGCGTATCTTCCGTCTCCGCTCAAAGCGCTCCAGCCGCTCCCCTATGAAGGTTCTCAGCGCTGCCTCGGCTAAAGCACGGGCAGAGGGAGACGAAGCTGCCAGCGTGTCGACGTGCCGAGGGGGGCCGTCCGCGTTGGGTAGGAAGCGGGTCGTCCAGAGGTTGATGGCTCGTATACGGCGGTAGAGGTGTAGGCCCGTCAGCGGCACCATCTGCGCCAGCTCGTGTGCGACATAGAGATTCTGAGCCTCGAAGCCCAGCTTGCGCTCGGAGAGCAGATAGTTGGGGCAGACCTCATAGCCCCGTCGAGCTGCTGGCTTGACAATGAGACCGATGATCATAGCCCTGGTGAGCCAGAGGCGGTCAGCCGCGGTGACGATAAGGAAATCGAAGTCGTCACCGGGATCGACGTTGCCCACCGCCAGCGCGCCGGTGAGCGCGACGGAGCGCACGAAGGGGAGGGAGGCGATCGCTCGCCCGTAGCGCACGGCGTAGGGCCATAGTTGGGCCGCCACCTCCGCACGGCGTCGGCGGATCTCGATCAGCGCTTCACGCTGTGGCAGGGTGACGTAGGATCCCCGGCGCACCAGCCTCTTCCTCGCCCAGGATCCCTTCTCTAAGGCCTGCGAGATGTCTTCGGGATCTATCGCCATAGCGACCAGGTAGCGTTGGATCTGGGCCGCGGTAAGGGGATAGTCGAAGACGTCGGCATAGGCCACCGTGCATAAGATTGCCATCCCGAGGTGGTCGAGCGATGGAGCTGTCCATAGCGCGTTGGCTTGGGGCACGGCGTCTGGTCTCATGCCTCCCCTCTCCCCTAATAGAAGTGCACCGATTTGGTGCTGAGGAGAGTATAGCACGATCCTCACGTCTGGACAAAAGCGCGGGAACTCGATGCCAGCTTGAAAGAAAACGGACACTGTTGTACAATGACCGTTGGATTGGGACAACAGGCATAGCATGCAAGAGGAGCGAGGCTACGTGGCTGAGACGTTACACACCCTGGTGGTGGATGATGAGCAAGGGATTCGTTTCTTTCTAGAGAAGACGCTTAAGAAGGCCGGGCATACCGTGACCACGGCCGCCGGCGGCGAGGACGCTCTTGAAGCGCTGCGCGACCAGAGGTTCGACCTGATGCTGCTGGATCTCAGGCTGGGGGGGCGAGTCGATGGGTTGCGGGTCCTGGAGGCTGTCCGCTGGCGTTGGCCCTCGACCATCGTGATCATGTTGACGGCCCACGGCTCGCTGGAGTCGGCCCAGGCTGCCATTGAGGAAGGGGTGGATGGCTATCTGCTGAAGCCGGTTGAGCCCAGCGAGGTGCGTGAGGCGATCGAGGAAGCTCTTGAGCGGCGTGAACGGGTGCTTGAGTCCCACGTCGAGACGAAGGCCCGGGAGAAGCACATGCAACTGGGTCCCTTCTTCGTTGACCGGAAGAAGTACGTTGCTACATACAAGGGAGAGCCCCTGGATCTGACCCGTCGCGAGTTCAAGCTTCTGGTCCATCTGATGGACAACACGCAGCGCGTGGTTTCTCCCCCAGAGCTGGTTCGGGTGGCACGCGACTACGATCCCGAGGACATCCAGGAGGCACGCGATATCATCAAATGGTACATCCATCGTCTCCGTCAGAAGGTGGAGCCAGATCCGTCCAATCCTCAGTATATCGTCAACGTCCGCGGGGTCGGCTATCGCTTTGTGGACAGCGCTTCGCCGCAGGGGGCGCCGTAGCTGCTTGTCATCGCCCAACTAAATTCCAACTCTCTCAAACCTAACCCAACGCGAGCCCCAACCGATTACATCGGTTGGGGCTCGCGTTTTATGTTATACTTTCAATACGCGACGAAGAAGCTATAGGCGGAAGAGGAGCAGGGCCCCCCTAGGAGGCGTTTCGGCTGTGGAAAAGTCAGTGATTCTGATCGTCGACGATGAAGAGCGCATTCTGTTCGTGCTGCAAAACGCCCTCACGAAGTTGGAGAATGGTTTTGAGGTGCTGACGGCGCATACCGCGCGGGATGCGTTGCGGAAGGCCAGGGACGAGCGCTGTGATATCGTGATCACGGACTTGATCATGCCCGACACCGACGGCATTGAGTTTACGGAGCAGATCATGGGGGTAGAAGGGTCGCCCACCGTAGTCTGGATGACGGCCTACGGTTGCCACAGCTTCAAGGCGGAGGCCGAGAGGCTGGGCGTCTTTCGTTGTGTCGAGAAGCCGATCGAGGTTCATCAGATACGACAGCTGGCGCGGGAGGCACTGGCTCACCGGGAGGTTGACCAGGACGTCATCGAAGAACAACGATCACAGTGAGAGTAGGGGGGTGAGGCAAGCTATGGCAAGCGTCAACGCTAGGGTTTGTCGTGTGGTGGTCACGACGCGCGCGCCGAGATGGACGAGGGGTTGCGTATGACGCGAACGACCCTCTTCTATCGCTTCGGTGCAGCGCTGGCCATCGGGGTGCTGATTGGGCTTCAGCGAGAGTATGCTTACGGGGGCTCCGAGAAGGAGTTGTTCGCCGGCGTGCGTACCTTCCCTCTGATCAGCTTGTTGGGCTGCACGGGCGCGCTGATGGCTGATGAGCTTGCGGGTCCCGGGGGGCTCCTGGGCCTGCTCATTGCCATGGGCGCGCTGATCGTCGTCGCGCACTTCGTCAGATCCTGGCAGGAAGGGGGCACGGGACTGACGACGGAGATGGCGACGCTGTTGGCCTTTGCCGTTGGATGCCTCTGCTATTGGGACTATCTACCGCTGGCAGCGGCCATCGGCGTGGCGACGACGGTTCTTCTGTCCCTCAAACCAGAGATGCACGCCTTCGCGCAGAGGATCACGCGCGAGGACGTCTACGCCACCCTGAAGTTTGCTGTGATCACGGTGATTGTGCTGCCGGTGTTACCGGATCGCGGTTTTGGCCCGCCACCGTTGGACGTGATCAACCCTCATGAGATCTGGCTGATGGTGATCCTCATCTCTGGTATCAGCTTCCTGGGGTACGTGCTGATCAAGATCGTCGGACCGCGACAGGGTATCAGCTTGACCGGTCTGCTGGGCGGTCTGATCTCCAGCACGCCGGTGACGCTCAGCTTCTCTCAGCGCAGCCAGGAGGAGGAGGGGCTGGAACGGCCCTTCGCCCTGGCGATCACGGTGGCCTGGGCCATCACGTATCTGCGCGTGTTGGTGGAGGTCGCGACGCTGAACGCCCAACTTCTCGGCAAGCTCTGGCAGCCAATGGGTGCCGCATCGGCGGTGGGTCTGGCCTATGGGGCCTATCTCTACGTCTCTCATCCGACGCGAGAGGAAGGGGAGGTCCCGTTTTCCAATCCGTTTGAGCTGGGGACGGCCCTCAAGTTCGGCCTCCTCTACGCGGTGGTGCTCGTGGCCTCAAAGGCCGCCGGGGTCTACACAGGGGATGCTGGGGTCTACGTCTCTAGCTTTCTCTCCGGCCTTCCCGACGCGGACGCCGTGACGCTTTCTATGGCGCAGCTGAGCGGAGCCGAAGGGGGACTGAGCCTGACAACAGGTGCCCGCGCGGTCATCCTCGGGGCGATGGCGAACACGTTGGCGAAAGGGGGCATCGTCCTGGGGGCCGGCTCGCCGGGGCTGCGGCGGGCGATTCTGCCAGGTCTGCTGCTTATGCTGGTCACTGGCATCGGTATCGGTTTCTTCGTGTAGCTCAGAAATCTGAGCGTGTGTCTGTGTTTTGGCGACTTGATGTAGTCGGAGAACGCGAAAGCTGACGTGAGTAAGGGGAGGATGAGCGATGGAGAACAGACGTCTTGCGTTGTTTGCAGGGCTTGGTTGCGCAGCAGTGGTTCTGATTGGGGCCGTGGTGGTGCTGGGGCTTCTCTTCATACCCGCGCGGCTGGGTCGGCTGGTTCAAGGGAACGGAGAAGAAGCTACCGTCTCCGTTTCGGAGGTGACGCGGGAGGTGGCCGAGGCGGTCCCGACGCTGACGCCGGTCCCCCAGGAGTCGGAGAGCGCCGAGACAGAGCAAGAGGAAGGACCCTCTGTTGCTCCAGGCTCTCTGACCTCTCTTTATGAAGAGGTAAATCCGGGCGTGGTGAACATCCGCGTCTACGTTCAGCAGGGAGGGATGACGGGCCAGGGGGCCGGATCGGGCTTCGTTATCGACAACGAGGGGCACATCGTGACCAATGACCACGTTGTGGACCAGGCGGAGGTTGTCACCGTCATCTTCTACGATGGCACTGAAACGGAGGCGGAGATCGTAGGCACCGATGCGGACAGCGACCTGGCGGTCGTCAGGGCCGAGAGCGTACCAGAGGATGTTCGTCCACTGCGACTGGCCCAGTCTGACACTGTCAGGGCGGGTGATTGGGTCGTGGCCATCGGCAACCCGTTCAGTTTGGGGGGCAGCATGTCTCTGGGCATCGTCAGCGCTGTTGGACGGACCATCCCCACTGCGGAGACGCCGTTCAGCATCCCTCAGGCTATCCAGACTGATGCGGCCATCAATCCCGGTAACTCCGGAGGGCCGCTGTTGAACCTGGATGGACAGGTGGTTGGCGTCAACGCGCAGATCGCATCGGGCACGGGAACGAACAGCGGGGTCGGCTTTGCGATTCCGGCCAACGTGGTCCGTCGGGTGACGCCGGCCTTGATCGAGCGGGGCGAGTATGTCTGGCCGTGGCTGGGCGTCCAAGGTGGTCCCGTCAATCTGTTGTTGCAACAGGCGAACGATCTCGACACGCAGGAGGGGGCCTACATCGCTGTGGTGGTGGACAACAGCCCGGCCGATGCGGCTGGACTGCAAGGCGCCACCGGTGAGCAATCCATCCTCGGTCAGAACGTGCCGACGGGCGGCGATGTCGTCGTCGAGGCGGACGGAAATCCGATTCAGGATTTCGCGGATCTCCTGGCCTACGTGGCATTCAAACGGCCTGGCGACACGGTGACGCTGACCATCCTGCGCAATGGAGCCCGCCAGGAGGTTACCGTGGAGTTGGCTGCGCGGCCGGATGCGTTGGGCCCGTGACGCCTCTCAGTATGCGGTGCAGATAGCGCATGACATCGGGAAGGGTTCTATGAAAGAGGCGATGCTGTACGAGAAACTCTCGGACAAGCGCGTCCATTGCCATCTCTGTGCGCACGAGTGCCAGATCGCCGAGGGGAAGAAGGGGGTCTGTCAGGTGCGCGAGAACCGCGACGGGACGCTCTATACCCTGGTCTATGGACGAGCTATCGCCAGACACGTGGATCCGGTGGAGAAGAAGCCGTTGTTTCACTTCTACCCGGGCAGCATAGCGTACTCCATGGCCACGCCCGGGTGCAATTTCCGCTGTAGGTGGTGTCAGAACGCCGACATCTCGCAGATGCCGCGGGAACGCCATCTCCACATGGGGACGGAGGCCAGCCCGGAGGAGATCGTCTCCGCTGCCGGGCGGAACCGCTGCCGCAGCGTGGCCTACACCTATACCGAACCGACGATCTTTTTCGAATACGCCTATGACACGGCTCGTGTGGCTCACGATGAGGACCTCGCCAATGTCTACGTCACGAACGGGTTCATGACCGAGGAGATGCTGGAGACCTTCGATCCGCACCTGGACGCTGCCAACGTCGATCTGAAGGCCTTCCGCGACGAGACCTACCGCGAGTACGTTGGGGCCCGCTTGCAGCCGGTGCTGGATAGCCTGAGGAAGATGAAGGCGCTCGGTGTCTGGGTTGAGGTCACCACGCTGGTCATTCCGGCGCTGAACGATAGCCCCGAGGAGCTGCGCGACATTGCGAGCTTCATCGCGGGCGAGCTCGGCCCGGAGACCCCCTGGCACATCAGTCGCTTCCGCCCGGCGTACAAGATGCGGGACCGATCGGCGACGCCGCTCTCCGCACTGGAGGAGGCGCGGACGATCGGCAAGGAGGCGGGATTGCATTACGTCTACCTGGGGAACGTGCCCGGTGAGTCCGACACGGTCTGTCACGCCTGCGGCGAGACGCTGATCCGCCGCTCGGGTTACCGGTTGGCGGACAACTGCATCACGGAGGCGCTTACGTGCCCGAGCTGTGGGAGCGAGGTGGCGGGCGTGGGGATGACGGCGCCCGCCTACGACAGGCAGGCTTTTGCTTAGATGGTCAACGAGTCTTTGCTGGAGAGGTAGAGCATGCTGATCGGTAGATTCGCGATGGTACTCGCGGCCAGCGCGGTTGCCTGCGCCGTCACGACCCTGGGGATCCTGGTCATCAGCCGCTATCCGGCGTGGAGCAGGGAGCAATCTGCCTATTTCATCAGCTTCGCGGCTGGTGTGCTGATCACCGTTTCCTTTGTGCACCTCATTCCCAAATCTATGCAGGAGAGCAAGCAGGCCCCTTTGTTTGTGCTCCTGGGGTTTCTGGGGCTCTATCTGCTCAACCGTTTCCTGAATCTCTATCTCTGTCACGAGTATGAGTGTGAGGATTACGCGGTGGGAGTCGTTCCCATGCTGGGCATCGGCCTTCATTCGGTCATTGATGGCGCCATCTACGCCATAACGTTCAACGTGAGTATCTTCACCGGCGCCTTGGCGGCCATCGGCATGGTCTTTCACGAGTTCCCCGAGGGGATCATTACGTTCGTGCTCCTGGAACGAGGTGGATTCAGTCGCAAGCGGTCCTTGTGGTACGCGTTTCTGGCGGCGGCGCTCTCGACACCTCTCGGCGCGGTGATTGCCTATCCCTTCGTGCAGAGGATCGATCAAGTCGCGCTGGGCGCCCTTTTGGCTTTGTCGGCCGGCGCCCTGGTCTACGTCGGTGCAACGCATCTCTTGCCTGAGGTCGAGGAGCAGGGTAGACGCTATACGGTACTGGCCCTGGCTGCCGGCGTCCTCGTCGGTGTGGTCATCATCGCGTCCAAGGGGTAAACGATGGTCAGGGCGAAGGAGGGTGGGACTGGCGATGATTGACCAGATTCTGGTGCCGTTGGATGGCTCGTCGCTCGCCGAATGCGTGCTGCCGCATGCGGTGGCTGTGGGACGTGCCATGGACGCCAGCGTGACGCTGCTGCGGGCCGTGGCGCGCGAACCGAGCCCGGGGTCGCAGGCCGTCGATCCCCTGGGATGGCACATGCGAAAGTCGGAGGCGGACTCGTATCTCCGTGACGTGGCGGAGCGTCTGCGCGATGCAGGGCTGAGCGCGGACACGGTGCTGACGGAGGGGCGCGCTCCCGAGCGTATTCTTGAGCACGCACGACAAGAGGACATAGGATTGATCATGATCAGCAGCCATGGCGCGAGTGGGCTCAGTCAGTGGAACATCAACAGCGTGGTGCAGAAGGTCATCCTGCGGGCCTATGCGCCGGTGATGATCGTCAGAGCCTATCAGCCCTGCCCCCAGGACCTGACGGGACTGCAGTATGAGATGCTGATGGTGCCCCTGGACGGGTCTCAGCGAGCCGAATGTGCGTTACCCTGGGCGAACAGCCTGGCTGAGTTTCATCAGTGTCGACTGCTGCTCACCCATGTGGTGAACAAGCCGGAGGTCCCGCGCCTTGCCCCGTTGACGGAGGAGGAGAGCGAATTGGTGGAGCGTCTCACCGAGTTCAACAGAGAGAAGGGGGAGGCCTACCTGGAAGACCTGCAGGCTCGGGTCGGTTCGGCAGCCGAGTCGCGGCTGCTGATAAGTGGTGACC
>CAZEQC010000064.1:0-19235 GCA_964514285.1 uncultured Anaerolineales bacterium
ATGTCTGGCAGAGATAACCGCTGAAAGCATCTAAGTGGGAAGCTCGCCCTAAGATGAGATCCCCCTCTGGAGAGATCCAGGTAAGACCACCGGGAGATCACCGGTTTGATAGGCGGGAGGTGTACGCACAGTAATGTGTTAAGCTTACCCGTACTAATGGTCGAGGGCTTAATCCGTGGTGCGGAGAACTTGGAGTTTTCGTCTCGTTCAGTTGATTATTGAATAGTTACAAAGAAGTCTCTTGGTGATTGTAGCGGCGGGGGTACACCCGGACCCATCCCGAACCCGGTAGTTAAGCCCGCCAGCGCCGATGGTACTTGAGGGGAAGCCCTCTGGGAGAGTAGGTCATTGCCAAGAGACTTCTTTTTTTGTGTGGTGGGTTCTAGCGTCGCCCTGTCCAATCTGGGCGTGGCTGGGTCATCAGCGCGGTGAGAGGACGTCCGGACGTCAACCTGCCCTTAATCTGGCGGCGCCAGTCTTCATCAAGGCAAGCCGTGCGAAATCTCTACTGGGAAGCTTCTTCGTTGCTCTTCTCTTCTTTCCTATCCTGATCGCCAGCGAGCCCGTCGCGGAATTCGCGTATGCCCTCGCCCAGCTCACGACCAATCTTCGACACGCGTCCCACGCCGAAGATGAGCAGCACGATGACCAGAATCAGCAGCAGTTCCCAGGGTCCAAGTTGTCCAAGCATAATCCTCCTCCTCTTGTGGTTTGATACGGTATGATCCGGATTATATCACGCCTTTGACTTGCCTACAACTACCAGCTTTGTCTATTCACTTGCCTTTATGCGTCGAAGATGCTAGACTAATGGCGACTTCGATGGGAGGTATCCATGACGGCACAAGCACTGTATCGCAAATGGCGACCGCGGACGTTTGACGAGCTTGTGGGGCAGAGGCATGTAGTCCGTACGCTCCGCAATGCGCTCGTTTCCGGTCGCGTTCATCACGCTTATCTCTTTGCTGGCCCCCGTGGGACTGGGAAGACGACCACGGCGCGCCTGCTGGCCAAGGCTGTGAATTGCCTGGCGCCAGAGGAGGAGCGACCCTGCAACGAATGTGAGATCTGCGTCGCCATCAACGAAGGGCGGTTGCTCGATCTGATCGAGATCGACGCGGCTTCCAACACTGGGGTGGATGACGTGCGGGAGCTGCGGGAGCGAGTAGGTTTCCGTCCCAACGAGGCCCGCTACAAAGTCTACGTCATCGACGAGGTGCACATGCTCTCCAACGCGGCCTTCAACGCCCTACTCAAGACGCTGGAAGAGCCTCCTGGACACGCTATCTTCGTCCTGGCCACGACGGAGCCCCACAAGATCTTGCCCACGGTCCTTTCCCGCTGCCAGCGCTTCGATTTCCACCGCATCTCCATCGAAGAGATGGTCGATCGTCTGGCGTGGCTTGCTGAGCAGGAGGGTATCGAGGCCGAACGTCAGGCTCTGGAGCTGATCGCCCGTCAGGCGACGGGCAGCATGCGGGATGCGGAGAGCCTTATGGATCAGCTTGCCTCCTACAACGAGGGGGGCATAACGGTCGAGGAGATGCGGGCGGCTCTGGGGATCGGGGCCGACGAGACTGTGATGCGCATCACCCAGGCGCTGGCCGACGGTGACGTGGCAAAGGGGCTGGCGGCTATCAACGCGGCGGTGGGCGAGGGGACGGCTCCACGCCAATTCGCGCGGCAGATGGTGGAGCATCTGCGGGCATTGCTTCTGCTGAGATTGAATTCGGGTGTTCTGCCTCCCCATATCCCGGAGTCGCAGGTTCCCTCTCTGCGGGAGCAAGCCGTTGCTTTCTCTCGTCGTGAGCTGGCACAGAGCGTGCGCCTCTTCAACCAAGCGGCTCAGGAGGCGAAAGGAGGATGGCAGCCTCAGTTGCCACTGGAGATGGCTTTCATCGAAGCGCTGTTGCCATCGACACCGGAGGAAGACGCCAGAGACGATCCAAGGGCTTCCGTTTCTGGTAAAGGGCGCGTTGGTCGAGAAAGGCTAGGGAAAGCCAGCAAGCCCGGGAAATCTGACGGTGAGAAGACGTTGACAGCGGCGCCGACAAGGGAGGAGACGCGCACTGAGGATGAATCACAGGGTGCCGACACGGAGGAGGCATCTGACCCACGTGTCCAGCCTCACGTCAGGGAGTCCAGTGGTTCCTATGAGGTGTCGGATCGTGAGGAGCCGGATCAGGAGGCATCGGAGGATAGGGGCGGCCCGCTCAGCGTTAGGGAGGTGCGTGACCGTTGGTCCCAGTTCCTGGATGCCCTCCGCCCCCGGGACCTATCTTTGGAAGCTTTAATGCGCTCCTGTGAGCCGGTCGGTGTGCAGGACGATGTCGTGGTCTTGAGCTTCGTCCATAAATTCCACCGCAGCAAGGTGGAGGAAGATAAGAAGCGTGACATCGTTGAGGGCGTCATCAGCGATCTCTTTGAGCGGCAGTTGCGTGTGCGTTGTGTGATGAACAGGCAGGGTGCACCGAACGCTGTACAGAAGACAGAGCCCCATAGCGAGGATGGAGAGGGCTCATCTACCCAGGATCTATCCGCTGATCCCCTCGTCCGTATGGCGGTGGACGAGCTGGGGGCAGAAATTGTGAAAGAGAGGACGTAGGTAGGAGGCAGATTTGTCTAAGAGACGAGGTAGAAGCGTCAACCCATTTGACTCGAAGAAGAGCTTGTCGAAGCGTGGCTCCAGTTCTGGTGGAGGCTCCAAGAAAATGCTGCAGCAACTGCAGGGTCTTCAACAGGAGATGTTGGATGCACAGGATGAGATAGCCGAGAAGACCTTCACGGCCACGGCCGGCGGCGGAATTGTCGAAGCCGTCGTCACCGGCGATCGGAAGGTGAAAAACCTCGTTATCGAGCCTGAGGTTGTCGATCCCGACGACGTCGAGATGCTGCAAGATCTAGTCATCGCGGCCATCAACAAGGCAATGGAACAGGTCGACGAGGCGGCAGCCGAGCGTATGACAGACCTGACAGGGGGGCTTGGAGCTCTCCAGGATCTGCTCTAGGAACGTCTTGATGCAGTCACCATCACCATCCGTTCCTCCCTCGGTAACGCGACTCATCGAGGAGTTTTCGGAACTGCCGGGTGTCGGCCGCAAGACGGCGGCCCGGCTCACTTACTTCCTCCTGCGAGGGAGATCGGATCTGGCGATGCGGTTATCCGATGCACTGCGTGATCTGAGCGAACGGACGCGCTTCTGCTCCGTCTGTTACAATATCACGGAGGAGGATCCTTGCCCGGTCTGCGCGGACGATAGCCGCGATCACACCACCGTTTGCGTGGTGGAGGAGCCGCTGGACGTCCTGGCGATCGAGCAGGCCAGGGTCTACGACGGCGTCTATCACGTGCTCCACGGCGTGCTGGCTCCCTCGCAGGGGATGTTCGCCGAAGATCTTCGCATCGGCGAGCTGATCAAACGCTTACGCGACGGTGAGATTGAGGAGATCATCTTGGCCACCAACCCCACCAGCGAGGGGGACTGGACAGCGTCCTATCTGCTCAGTCAGCTGCAGTCGCTGGACGTGCGCATTACGCGTCTGGGACGCGGACTCCCCATGGGTGGGGATCTGGAGTACGCTGACGCTGTCACGCTCACTCGCGCTCTGGAGCGTCGGGAGGACGTCTAGTCAGCTCCCTTTCTGCCAGGGAGAGGGGTTGCTTGAGGGCCTACTCGAGCCAGGCCGGCTTTGAGCCTCGCGGGGCGCCGCAGGAAGGACATTGGACGATCGCTTTTTCATCCTCTCCGTAGGCTCGTCCACACCACTCACAGTGAGTCCAGGCCTGTTCGGCGGCCTCGCGCTGTCGTTCCAGGATTCTTTTCCTGCGTCGTTCCTCCAGATACGATGCCTCAGCTGCTCCTCCCACGCGGTCGATGATGGTCCACACCCGCTTGGGGAGGCTGAGATCCTGGATGTCCTCAGTCACGTCTTCGATGCTTCGCATCAGCCCATCGGCGGTGCCTAGCACGCTGGCCAGCCCGCGTCGTCTCCAGAGAAGCCTTTGACCGCTACGTAGAGCTGTCTTTCCCATAGACCCGACGGCCTCGCGCTTGAGGTCCTGGCTCAGATCGCTCATAGCCACCGTGAGGGTCTCCCCAGTCTCAATCAGCGTGATCGTCAGGGCCGGGGAGAAGGCGTGGGGGCGACGCTCCTGGCCTTGCAGGATGGTGACCACGGTCGCCTCGTCTGTTTTGTCAGTCCTCACCCGAACGTCGTGGCCTGTGACGTGCGACCTTAGCGCCTCGGCAATGGTCTCGGCGCTGCATCCCTCGAAGGTTACCGGGTTGGCGTGACCGGCTATCAGGCCTACCAGGGCGCCGGCTCCAAGGCCCAGCTGCGCCAGGATGTCGTCAGCAGCGCTGGGCGTGGACGTTTCTGAGCTAGGTTCCGGCTCAAAGGTGAATCCCTCGTCCAGGCGTCGGCGTTCCTCTGCCAACCACGCCTCCAGGCTCTGTTCCTGACTCTTTTCCTCTTCTATCACGTCGTTCTCCTCTTCTTGCTGCAGGGCAATCAAAGATTCAGAGATCCTCCGTCGCATGGATTGGAGAGGACGCCGATCTCTGAGCATCGGGTATCGGCTTCACACTTTGCATCAGCGGCGCCTATTCTAGCACACCTTCTAATTCCTATCAAACACCCGTACGTCTGTTGAAGATGGGCACGACATGCGGCAGCTGAGGGAGGCGTCAGCGCGCTTGACCTGTTGGATGAGCTGGGCTATACTCAGCCAGCTTCGGTTGGTCAGTCAGCCCGCAGGATGGCACGATGACCCTTCTCTATCTCGCTGCTGCATGGGTCGCTGGCGTCGCGTTTGCCGGGACGGCTCATCCACCCTGGCAGTTATTCCCTGTTCTGGGCTTCCTCTCTGCCCTCGGTCTTCTTCTCTGGTGGGACGAGCGATACGCACGGTTGGCGTCCGTCTCCCTTTTGATGTTGGCCCTGGGTGGGGGGCGTCTTCTGCTTGCCACTCCCCGCTTAGACAGCAGGTCGTTGGCAGCCTACAACGGCGCGGGCTGGGTGACGCTTGAGGGCGTGGTGGTGGGAGAGCCGGACGAGCGAGATACCTACACCAATCTACGCGTAAGGGCGGAGCGGCTGGGCCTGCCTGATGGGACGGATCGCACGGTCAGAGGGCTGGTCCTCGTCCAGGCCAGACGTTATCCACGGCGGGCCTATGGCGATCGCTTGCGAATCAGCGGACGGTTGGAGGTCCCGCCGGTCTACGAGACGTTCTCATATCGTGAGTATCTTGCCCGTCAGGGCATCCACTCCTTCGTGAGGCGTGGTCACGTCGAAACGGTGACCAATGGACGTCGTGGTCTCCTGACCTACTTGTTCGCCTTCAAACGGCGGGCTCAAGCTGTCATCGCGGAGATGCTGCCCGAACCTCAGGCCTCGCTTCTGACCGGTATTCTGCTGGGCGTTGAGTCAGGCATACCCGACGAGGTGATGGCCGATTTTGAGGCCACGGGTACATCGCACGTCATCGCTATTTCGGGCTTCAACATGACGATCGTCGCTGGCATCTTCGCCGGCCTGGCGGGACGCTTTCTTCACCGTCGTTGGGCGTTGCTGGTGGCGATGGTCGGCATTACGTTCTACACCGTTCTTGTGGGCGCGTCGGCCGCGGTGATGCGGGCAGCGCTGATGGGTGTGCTCTATCTGTTTGCCCGCTACGTGGGGCGGGAAAGCTACGCCCCCGTTTCTCTCGCAGCGGCAGCCCTGTTGATGACCGCCTGGAATCCCCATCTTCTGTGGGATAAGGGCTTCCAGCTCAGCTTCGCTGCCACAGCGGGCCTGTTGCTCTATACGGAGCCGCTGGAGCGTCTGCTCCGGGAAGCCTTGATGAGAGTTACTTCTAGCGAGCAGGCTGACAAGATCGTGGGCGCGGTCAGCGAGGCGCTGTTGGTCACTGTAGCCTCATTGCTGACGACGACTCCTCTTCTGTTCGGCTCTTCCGGACGACTCTCTCCTGTTACCTTGTTAAGCAACCTGCTCATCCTCCCGGCACAGTTGTACGTAATGTTACTGGGCGGCCTCGCTACCCTGCTGGGCCTGGTTCTCCTCCCGCTTGGCCGCCTCATTAGCTGGGCGGCCTGGCTCTTCCTGAGCTATACGGTCGAGGTGGTCCGGCTAATGGCGCAGTTGTCCCCGAGATCGCCGGTCGGGGGCGGGGGGAGTTGGAGGGTATTGGGCTACTATGCCGCTCTGGGAATGGCTACGTGGTGGCTGGCGAAGCCTAGAATGGAACGCCGCAGACTATGGGGCCGTCTGCGTGCTGGTCTTACGGCACATCTGAAGACAAAGGCGCTGGTGGGCGCAGCGGGCGTCCTGCTGGCACTCGCTTTCTTCGCCTGGCGGGGGCTGCCCGACGGACGCCTTCACGTCCACGTCCTGGACGTTGGGCAGGGTGATGCGATCTTTGTTCGCACCCCGTCGGGACGTCAGGTGCTGATCGACGGCGGGCCGAGCCCGAGCTTGCTGCTCTCGCGGCTCGGCCGGCGGATGCCTTTCTGGGATCGTTCGCTCGACCTTGTAGTCCTCACCCACCCTGACACTGATCATATTACGGGGCTGGTGGGTGTGCTGGAGCGCTACCGGGTCGACGGGGTGGTCTATCGTGAGGTGGGGTGCCAGGAGGCGATCTGTGTGCGTTGGCGTCGGCTCCTGGAGGACGGGGAGACGGCGGTTTACCCCGGGGAAGCGGGGCTGGACATCGAACTGGACCGTGGGCTGAGGATGAGGGTGCTCCATCCGGGGTCAGAGCTGTTAATGGGGGAGGGGTTCAACGACAACTCGCTGGTGATGAGGCTGAGGCACGGGGAGGTTTCTATCCTTCTCACGGGCGATGTTGAGGCTCGCGCGGAGGAAAGGCTGCTGGCAGATGGCGCGGATCTGCGAAGCACGGTGCTCAAGGTGGCCCATCACGGGGCCTGCACGTCGAGCACGGCGGCTTTTCTGGAGGCGGTCAGACCAGAGGTGGCGGTGATCAGCGTGGGGAAGGACAATGACTTCGGTCACCCGTGTGACGAGGTGCTGGAGCGATTGGAGATGGTCCTCGGTGGGGATGCGAGGATCTACCGCACGGATCGAGATGGTACCATAGGGTTGGTAAGCGACGGAGTTCGGGTCTGGGTGGAGACGGAACGGGCCAAATCTCCATAGCTCTGAGCCCCAAATTGACAACCTCCCCGCCGGGTGTATAATAGAACATATGTTCTGCACGAGACAGAAGGGTGATCCACGTGACCGCGACCCGCGTGGCCTGTCTGCTGATTCAGCACCTCCCGGTGCAAGCAGCGCGCTGGGATAACCCCGACTTGGCCCAGACGAGCTTGATCATCGGCGGGCGGCGCTGGGACCAAGATGCTGTGCTGGATTGCTGCGCTCGGGCCGAAGCAGCGGGCGTGGAGCCGGGGATGCGTCTCTCCCGGGCCGAGGCCCTTTGTCCCGATGCGCACTTTTTGTCCGCTGACCAGCAGATGCTTGACACTGTCCACGATGCTCTGATCGGCGCTGTCAAGCGTTTCACGCCCACCGTGGAGACGGCCGATCTGGGACTGGCGTACGCCGATGTTTCGAGGCTCAAGCGCAGCGTCGATACCGAGGCCGAGCAGATCCAGCGGCTATCGCAGGTCGTGACCGAAACGTCGACCCTAGACGTCCATATCGGATTGGCTGGTAACAAATTCGCGGCCCGGCAGGCAGCTAAGGCCGCTCAGGTCGGGCGCCCCTGTGTGGTCCCGGTCGGTGAGGATCAAGCTTTCCTCTCGCCGCTGGACATCTCTACGCTCCCTCTCGACTCGGAGATGGAACGCCGCCTGCGTTCGTTGGGTGTGCGCACTCTGGGCGCGCTGGCCAAGCTACCCCGTCCGGCGGTGGTGCGCCAGTTCGGGGGCCACGCCGGATCATTGTACGATTTGGCCCGCGGCGTGGACCCGCGACCGGTGCATAGGGAAGCGCCACCTCTCCGTCTCTCCCGGTTGCGTGCCTTTGAGCCTCCCGTCAGCCATCGACCGCCGCTGCTAGCCCACGTCCAGCGGATGGCGGCCGAAGTGGCCGGGGAGATGGACCATCGAGGCTACCAGGCCGAGGGCATCCGCTTGTCGCTGATGGAGGAGGGGGGACCGACCCACGCTGCCGGCAAGGCGGTCAAGCCGCCCTCGGCCGCGGTCGACAAGCTGGCCCGCCTGACCGCCCGCCTGCTCGGGGAGATCACGGTCGATGGTCCTCTGACCGAGCTCGCCCTCACCGTCTACCCCCTGCGCCCTTCCCATCTGGGCGCCACCCAGCTGGCCTTATTCGACGGCACGCCGAGGGACGGACCAGCCTTCAGCCAGGCGCTGCGCGATGCGCTACGACGGCTGCGGGGGCGCTTCGGGGATATGATCATTATGATCGCGGCTCTTATCACTCCGCCTCGGCCCCGGCCGATTCTGGTGACTACCGACGCCGAGGGAGTGCCTCGCGCAGTGGTATGGCGCGGGCGCATCCGTCAGGTGCGGTGCATCTATAGCCTCTGGCGGGAACGCCGGCGCTGGTGGGCTCACCCTATCGAGCGCGACTATTTTCGCCTGGCGATCGACGATGGCCAGATGCGCGTCATCTTTCGCGACGTCCGGACCGATCGATGGTCATTGGAACGTCGACGCGTCTGAGACAGCGCGCCGTCCCCGACTACGCTGAACTCCACGCCCACTCCAGCCACAGTCTACTCGACGGTGTCCCCGCACCGGAGGAGTTGGTGGCTCGTGCGGTCGATCTTGGGATTCCCACGCTGGCCCTGACCGACCACGACGCCCTCTACGGCGCGGTGCGCTTCGCGCAGGCGGCGCATGACGCTGGGGTTAAGCCTATCCTGGGAGCCGAGATGACGCTTTGCGGGTCGGCGTACGAGGATAGCTCACACTTGACGCTGCTGGTGGAGACAGGGCAGGGGTACGCCAACCTTTGCCGCCTGATCACCCTGGCCCGCAGAGACCAGGAGAAAGGCGTCGCCCGCCTGAACAAGCGCGACCTAGTCGCCCACAAGGGGGGATTGATCGCTCTCTCCGGCTGTCGTCGCGGGGAGATACCACGTCTGTTGATGGACGGGAGGGAAAAGGCAGCAACGAGTGTGGCCCGGGGCTACGCCCAGGTCTTCGGTCCCGATCGCTTTTTCATCGAGCTGCAGCGCCACTACCGGAAGGACGACGAGCGGCTGTTGGCTCGTCTGGTGACACTGGCCAACCGGCTGGGGCTGGATGTGGTGGCCACTGGGAACGTCCACTACCTTCACCCGCGTCAGCGAGAGGTTCACGACGTGCTGCACTGCATCCGCCAACACACCACACTGGAGGATGCCGGGGATTTACTCCGCCCCAACGACGAGTACCTGATGCGCTCGCCAGTGGAGATGGCCGCTCTCTTCGCTGAC
Organism: uncultured Anaerolineales bacterium; assembly: GCA_964514285.1. Lineage (GTDB taxonomy): Bacteria > Chloroflexota > Anaerolineae > B4-G1 > B4-G1 > SKLM01. The sequence continues at coordinate 9,419 of CAZEQC010000064.1, forward strand.
ATCGCCATTGCTCTAGAGAACACCTTACGGATCGCCGAGCGCTGTGTCTCGGCCCAGGCGTACCTGCCGGCCGGGACGCAGGTTCTGCCCGAGGCCTTGGGCACGGCTGGCTCCAACCCTAATGTCCACCTGCGTCGGCTCTGCGAGCAGGCGCTGGGCCAATACTATCCCGTCAACCCGCCCTGTGGTCTCCTGGAACGGGAACTGGACGTGATCCAGAAACTGGGGCTGGCCAACTATTTCCTCATCGTGTGGGACGTGGTGCGCTCTGCCCGGGAAGCGGGCATCCGCTGCCAGGGCCGGGGCAGCGCAGCCAACTCGCTGGTGGCCTACCTGCTGGGCATCAGCCCCATCGACCCAGTGTCCTGCGACTTGGTCTTCGAGCGCTTCCTCTCAACGGAGCGGCGCGCGCCGCCGGATATCGACCTGGACGTCGCCGCCGACCGGCGGGAGGAGCTGATCCAGTACGTCTATCGTCGCTATGGCCGGGAGCACGCGGCGATGGCCTGCACGCTGGTCACCTTCCGCGCTCGATCGGCGATACGGGACGTCGCCCGCGTCCTCTCCTTTCCGCCTGCGCTGGTGGAACGGCTGGCGGCCTCGCTCGACGTGCGGGACGCCGACAGCGTGGAAGCGTCGCGGGGATTGATAGAGAGCTACGATGCCGGAAAGCTGCCCGGCGGGTCGACCCAGTCCCCGGGGCCTTTCCGTCTCCTCCTGCGGTTGGTGCCCCAGCTGGACCGTATACCGCGCCACCTGGGGACCCATAACGGGGGGATGGTGCTCTCAGGGCCGCCGCTTTGCGAGTTGGTGCCCCTGGAGCCCGCTGCTATGGAGGATCGTGTGGTGACTCAATGGGACAAGGACAGTCTGGAGGGAGCCGGGATGGTCAAGATCGACCTGCTGGGCCTGCGCATGCTCTCGGCCATCGAGGAGGCCGTGACCATTGTCGAGGGGCAGACCGGCGAGAGGCCGGACCTGAGCGCATTGTCCCACGACGACACCCAAGTCTACGACATGCTCTGCCGGGGGGAGACGGTAGGGGTCTTCCAAGTGGAATCGAGGGCCCAGGCGAACTTGATCCCCTATTTCCAGCCACGGTCGTTCGAGGACCTGGTGATCCAGATCTCCCTGATCCGGCCCGGGCCGCTGCAGGCGCAGATGGTGCGCCCCTACCTGAAGCGTCGCGAGGGTCAGGAGCCGATCAGCTACCCGCATCCTCTGCTGGAGGAAGCGTTGAAGGAGACGCTGGGGGTGATCGTCTTCCAGGAGCAGGTGTTGAAAGTGGCTCGCGACCTGGCTGGATACACAGCCGGGGAGGCGGAGCTCCTGCGTCGGGCGCTTTCGCACAAGCGGGCTGGAGAGAAGATCGAGGGATTCAGGGAGCGGTTCGTGGCCGGGGCGATCGCGCGTGGGGTGGGCCGAGGGACGGCGCGAAGGGTCTTCGAGCAGTTGAGGGCCTTCGGAGGCTACGCCTTCCCCAAGAGCCACGCGGCGGCCTTCGCCGTTCTAACCTACCAATCGGCCTGGCTGCGGCGCTATCATCCGGCGGCTTTCTTCGCCGCGTTGCTGCGTCATCAGCCGATGGGGTTCTACCCGGCGCACGTGATCGTGTCCGAAGCGCGCCGTTGCGGGGTGGAGGTGAAGCCAGTCGACGTGGAGGCCTCGGGCCTGCGGACCACGGTGGAGGGCAAGCCTCTTGATCCAGGTTGTTCGACGGGGTCTGGGCAGGCCCTTCGGCTGGGTCTGGCGGTGGTGAAAGGTTTGGGAGAGGTAGGAGGGAAAAGCGTGGTGGAGGCACGGCGTTTCGGTCCCTTCCGCTCGCTGGCCGATTTCTGCCGCAGGACGAAGTTGGGGCGTCGGGCGGTGGAAGCCTTGATCTGGGCCGGAGCCTTTGACGCATGGGATGTGCCACGACGGCAGCTGCTTTGGGAGCTAAAAATGGCCCTGGAGGCCTCAGAGGGGCCGCCCGAGCTTCCTCTCCCACCGGAGGGAAGGCCAAGATTCGCCTTTCTCTCGCCGCGTGGAAGGCTGTGGGCCGAGGTAGCGCACACGGGTTTGAGCGCCAGCGAGCACGTCACCACCCTGGTGGGGGAGAAGCTGCAGGCCATGGGCGTGACGCCCAGCGGAGAGCTACCAAATCTGGAGGAGGGAAGCAAAGTGTGGGTTGGTGGGGTGGTGGTCTCGCGCCAGCGGCCCCCGACGGCCAAGGGGATGGCCTTTCTGGCTCTGGAGGACGCCTATGGGTTGATTAACGTGGTGCTGAGGCCCGACGTCTATGATGCCAGCAGAAAGGCCCTCAAGACACCGTTCGTCGTGGTCGACGGGCAGCTGCAGAAGTGCGGGCAAGCGATCAACGTGCTGGCCCACAAGGTGCTGGCCTTGAAGGTGGATAGGGACTGATTAGAGCTTGTGCCGATAGAAGTGAGGGACGCCCATACGTACAAGTGTGGCGTCGCTTCCCACTGCATCGGATCTGATGAGACACGAGAGCGTCCGGACAAATCGGTATGTCTAGCGGACATTGGCTTCCGTTTCACATCCAGTCCTGAAAAGAGCCCTGCTCGACCTGGACCACCTCTTCTCCCTGATCCGGGGAGGTGTAGCGACGGATGGGGGTCAGTTTCAGCCGCAGTCCGTTCTCCGAGGCCCAGCCAGCCAGGGCCTCGAGCTCTTTCAGTCCGAGGCGCATCGCCTCTGCCTCCTGGGCACCGAGACGGTACGTCAGAAGATAGGGATTCTCCTCTTCGAGATAGGTCAGGATAGCCTGGACCGCTTCCAGGATGGCGGCCGATTCGGGCTCGCAGGCTAGGTTTTGCAGCGGTTCGGTGGGGAGATCCAGATTGCTGGTGAATATCTTGAGGATGGCTGGGCGGTGGAGAAGCTTTGCCAGTGGTCTGGCATGTTGGATGCGCAGATCATCCGGGCACATCGCCGGGCTCCCATCTTGCCTTCGTAACGCCACGCGCAGCTCGAACCGTTCGTTTGTCACCTTTGACTTGCGAGCCGGATCTTCAGGTGGCAGAAGCGCTCTGATAGCTTCGACGACTTCGGTCGCGTAGGCCTGGAAGGACGCTTTCCGGGACCTTCCCTCCTGAAGGCTTGCCGCCCGCATCACCTCACCGACGCGCATCGTGATGCGGGGCCTCTCCAGCCTCATAGCCGCTCCTAGGGCGCCTTTGGTTCCACTGAAGCCAATGGGTAGCACGGGGGCTTCTGCGCGGTAGCTGAGCCATGCGACGCCAGTGTGGGCTTGCATGCGTCCCGCGTCCCATATCCCCCCTTCGGGGAAGATAGCGATGAAGCCTCCCTGTCTCAGCACATCCAATGACTTGACCAGTGCTTGCCGGTCGAAGTTACCACGGTTGACGGGGATGAAGCCGTAGGCCCCGGACATAATCTGGGTGATTGTCTCGTGGGGTATGTCGGCGGCGCCCAGCATCTCCACCTGCCAGGGCGTGTAAACAGCCATCAGGACCGCCTCCATCGCCGCCGTGTGGTTGCCAACGACGAGAAGAGGCCCGTGCTTGGGGAAGTTCTCACGACCGTTGATCTCAATGTCGAAGGCCAGCGGCAGGATCAGGCGCCCCATGCCCCGCAGCAGGGCACGCTGCACCCTTCGCCGAGGGTAAGAGATAGTGTGGCCGGCCTTATGCCCCCGGTCAACCATCTGTGTTCCCGCCCCTGACGCTGTTCTCCGCTGCCCTGTGGCGCATCGTCTTCCGCAAGGCCTTGACGTCGCGGGGGACCAGATAGCCCACGACCACCAGCAGTGCTGCGCTCGCCAGCCATGTAGTCACGCAGATGGCGATGATGGCGGTGTGCAGCGACGTGCGCATGGCGACGACGCCGGCCAGGTACGGCGCCAGGGCGCCGCCGCCGTCCTCGACCAGCTTGCGCACCGCCTGTGCGGTGCTGCGAACCTCCGGCGGCGTGATGTCGGGCACGGTGGCCATCATGCTGGGTCCGTTCATAGGCATCACCATGCCCGTGAGTCCCAGCAGGAGGGTGAACAACGTTCTATTCCCGGTCGGGACGTTCATCGTCACTGGGAGGAGCAAGGCAGCCGTCAGCGTTCCCAAGCCGCCGACGATGATGCGTCCCCGGGGTGTTCGCTTGAACAGTGCGTCCCCCAGGTTGCCGCCCAGGAGATAGCCAATGGAGATGGTGGCGATAGCCACCAGCATCGACGTCATCGCCTGGCCGGAGGTGTAACCCCGTTCGGTTTCTAGGTAGCGAAAGAACCAGAAGACGAGCACGTTCCAGGCGAAGATCCCGAAAAAGCCCTGGGCCATGAGCAGCGGCAGGCTTCGAATGCGCAGCAGCTTTCGGATAGCCTCCCGATCGATGCGGTAGGTCCTGATCTCCTTGAGCCCCACCATCTCCGGCTCTGCGCTGCCGCGGGACCGCTCGCGAACGACGAAGAAGATCAGCGCCGCGATCACAATCCCGCCGCTGCCGGTGATGAAGAAGACCTTCCGCCAGCCCAGGGCACCGCCCAGCGTCGTCGCCAGCACGGTGCCCAGCATGAAGCCCAGCGGGCCGGACATCTGCATCACGCCGTAAACCTTGCCCCGTGCCTGGGGGCCGAAGTAGTCGGCCAGCAGGCTGTAGAGGCCGGGATAGCTGGAGTCATCGATGCCGGTACTGGAGCGCGTCGCCATAAAGACCGGATAGGTGGGAGCCAGTGCGTTCAGCCAGGTGGTCGAGCCCCAGATGAAAGAAGCCAGGGCCAGGAGTCTGTCGCGGGCGAAGCGGTCGTAGAGGTAGCCCCAGACCGGGTAGAGCAAGGAGGCGACGACGATGGCCAGGCTCGAGACTGCCCCCATCTGGGCTTCGTTGATCTGGAAGTCCTCCATAATGGGTGTGGTCAGCGGCCCGATGAGGAGCTTGTCGGCCTGATGAAGCAGCATGAAGAGAAAGAATACGAACGCGACAAACCAGCGATAGCGAGATTTCAAAACGCCTCCTCAATAGGTGTCATACCAAGCAGTCGTGCTTCCGCACCGGGCCCATAGAACAAGGCCCGGCCCCTTGGGCCGGGCCTCTTGTTTCAGGTCCATCTACGGCGATCTGGCGTGTCTTTGGGCCCAATTGGGGGTGCCAATATCACCAGATCGGTGTCGACGGTGAGGTGGAACCCTCAATAGGGACCGCTCGACACTGCCGTACATAAGTGCCGGGGTGGATGATTGGTACCGCTATGTAGGTAGGTTGGCTTTCCCTACCAGACGATTCTTCAACAAAGTCCTGCAAACCTCCGCTTGCGCAGGGCAATCGCATTTGGAGGATTGGGTCGACTGTGGGCTGATTGCTGCACCCCTTTGCTCGCTCTGGATCGTCAGATCCAGAGTTTAGTCCCACTTACGGCCTGGATCGCCAGATCCAGGCTGAGCGAAGATGCCAGATCCGATTACCCTGTCCGCTTGCGCCAGTATACTTGACAGGGGGCATGATGTCAAGAGAAAATGCGACGGTCGATCATAGATGCCCCGGGAGCCGGCGTGCTTGTCCCGAATTCACTTATGTGTTACCCTTGCTCGACGCGGATCGCTGCCATCACGCGGGCCCTCGTCCCTGTAGGCTGCGCGTGGTGGCTCTTCTGGATTAGGTTAACGTCGTCACGAGGTGTGAAGAAGGAGTAGCGTCGATGAGCGAATCTTTAATCAAACTAACGCGGGGCGTGCCCCCGGAGGAAAGCTTTCCTGTCGACCAGCTTCAGACGTGTGCGGATTACGTCCTGCTGGTGCACGGGTATGAGGTGCTGCAGTATGGCAAGTCCCGCGGCTATCCCGAACTGCGCGAACTGATTGCTGAGGGGAAAGGGGTGGACGCCAGTCGAATCATCGTCGGGCAGGGTTCCTTGCAGTTGCAGGATCTATGCGCGCGTATGTTGGTCAATCCCGGTGATGTGGTCTACGTGGAGGAACCGACCTATGATCGCACGCTGACGATCCTCAAGCGCGCTGGGGCCCAGGTGGCGGGTTTTCCCCTGGAGGAGGATGGCGTCGATGTGGAGGCCGTGGAGAAACGGCTTGAGGCGGGGGACCGCCCGATCTTGTTCTATCTGATCCCCGATTTTCAGAACCCCAGTGGGACGCTGCTCTCGGAGGCGAAGCGACGCAGGATTCTGGAGCTGTCTCATGCTTATGACTTCTGGATCATCGAGGACGTGCCATATCGAAGACTCCGCTATCGTGGTAAGGATTGTCCATCGCTCTTCGACCTCGGTGAGGATCGCGTGCTGCAGATGTCATCCTACAGCAAACTGATCAGCCCCGGCCTGCGGGTCGGCTACGTGATCGCGCCGCAGCGATTGGCAGACCGTCTGGCGAAGATGGCGGAGGATACCTATATCAATGCCAGCTACCTTAACCAGGCCATAGTGGCTGACTTCATACGGCGCGGCTGGTTGTCGTCTCAGATCGAGGAGTTGAAAGGTCTTTATGAACCGCGACTCTACGCCACGCTGGAAGCGCTCGGCCAGCACATGGGGGACCTGGCGACGTGGTGGAAGCCCGATGGCGGCTTCTTCGTCGGTATGATCCTCAATGGCACAGTGAACACGGATGAGCTGCTGGACCGGGCGCAGGAGGTGAACCTGGCGCTGACGGATGGACGGGGCTTCTTTGTTAACAGGGTGAACGGGAATGGTTTTGTTCGCCTTCCCTTCTGCGCGCTGACGCCAGATGAGATCCACGAGGGTGTGGAGCGCTTGGGGAACGTGGTCCGTGCACTGACGTCGTTGAGTAGCGTTTCTGACCGGTCAGGTGCTTGAAGACGGTTGATGGTCCGGAGGTAGACCGGTTTCTGTCGTTGTCGCTGAATCGCTCTATCGCTGATTCGCTCACTGCCGTTCGTAATTGGGGGCTTCTTTGGTAATGACCACGTCGTGGGGATGGCTCTCCTTGAGGCCCGCCGCCGTGATGCGGACGAAGCGCGCTTTCTCATGTAGTTCGTCGAGGGTGCGGCAGCCGCAGTAGCCCATACCGGAGCGGAGACCGCCCACCAGCTGGTGAAGGAGATCGCTCAGTGGGCCCTTATAGGGGACCATACCCTCAATACCCTCGGGGACTGGCTTGCGTGCGTCGGCCTGGAAGTAGCGATCGGCCGTGTTCTCTTTCATCGCGCCGAGAGACCCCATGCCGCGGTAGGCCTTATAGGTTCTCCCCTCGTAGAGGATTCTCTCGCCGGGGCTCTCCTTCGTTCCAGCGAATAGGCTCCCGATCATCACGGCGTGGGCTCCGGCAGCGATGGCCTTGGCGATATCGCCGGAGTACTTGATTCCCCCGTCGGCGATGACGGGTATGCCGTAGGGTTCGGCGGCTGCGGCAGACGCTGTGATGGCCGTGATCTGGGGCATGCCTGCGCCGGTGACCACGCGCGTGGTGCAGATGGAGCCTGGGCCGACGCCCACCTTGACTGCATCGGCGCCGCGCTCAATGAGGGCTCGTGTCCCTTCCGCGGTGACCACGTTGCCGGCGATGATGTCGGTCTTGGGGAACCAGGCTCGCAGCTGCTCTAGAGCCTTGAGGACACCGTGGGAATGGCCGTGAGCTGAGTCAATGGTCAGAACATCTACTTCTGCCTCGACCAGCGCTTGAGCGCGGTCGCGAAGGTCCTCCCCTGTCCCCACAGCCGCTCCGACTCGTAGCCGTCCTAGATCGTCCTCAGAGGTGTTGGGATGCTCGATGCGCTTCAGGATGTCCTTAACCGTGATGAGACCCTGTAGTGCGAAGTCGTCATCGACGACCAGGAGCTTCTCAATACGATGACGATGCAGGATTCTCTTGGCTTCGTCGAGGGTCGTCCCAACGGGGACCGTGATCAGTTCCTCTTTCGTCATCAGTTCGCGGATCGGTCGGTCGAGGTTATCCTCAAAGCGCAGATCTCGGTTGGTGAGGATCCCTACCAGCGAGCCGTCCTCCTCGGTGATGGGGATGCCGGAGATGTGATAGCGGGCCATAAGGTCGAGGGCCTCTCGGATCCGGTGGTCTGGGGGGAGGGTGATGGGGTCGACGATCATGCCACTTTGCGATCGCTTCACCGTCTGCACCATGTTGACCTGCTCCTCGATTGAGACATTGCGGTGAAGGATACCTACGCCTCCCTCGCGTGCTATAGCGACGGCGAGCTGGGTTTCTGTGACGGTGTCCATCGCTGCGCTGACGATGGGACAGTTGAGGCCGATGTGCTGCGTCAGTTGGGTGCGCACGTCGGTCTCGCGGGGTATCACAGACGACTCAGCTGGGATCAGTAAGACGTCGTCGAACGTTAGGGCTTCATCGGTGCACTTTTCATCCCAATTCACGGCCTCCTCCTTCGCGCCGAACAGAGCTTGTCGATCTTCCATGCTGACTGATCGCTTGCCTACCTTCTCAAGATGGAATTGTGGCTATTCTACTATCTTACGGCATGAGGTCAAACCGCCTGTTGTCTCGCTCTGGTTGCTTTGTGCCAGCGGTTGTGATAGACTATGATCTCCCTATCGCCGCAGGCTTGCAGAGGGGAGGAACGACGGCGTGGAGACAAAGGATGAACGTGGCGCTGATCGGTCGAGGAATCGTCTTGGTTGGGGCGGAAGGGAATGAACGAGGGAGTTCTTCTTTTTCTCCTGGGCTCCATCTCGGCGTGGTCGGCAGAGCATTGGAGATGGCCAGGAGCGGAGAGATGGCGGACGGTCACAGCGCCTTGGCTTTATTGCGCTGTGAGCCTTATCTTCCAGAGCTCTGACGATAGAGGGTTCGCGGAGAGACTTGTTTCCTTTGGTTGTGGCTGATGTGGGCTTGTCGGTGCTCAGGGCCAGTACCCGTCCGGCTGTGGGACGGGCTAGGTCGGGAGACCTCTGTCGAAAAGCCGTACGGCTATGGAAAGCCGACCTACATCTATGGGGATGTCGATCATCCGCACCGGTACATATGTAGGGCAGGTTTCCATACCTGCCGGAATCCTGGGCTCGAAGCACGTTGTCCAATAGGGGCGTGATCTCGTCGGAGGGGCTGGGAAGCCAGGGAGAGGAGAGATGACTCGACGATCTGATGTGGACCCAGCAGCTTTCTTTCTGGAGGGCGGCCTTCAGGGCAGTGCTGTTGGTGCGCTGCTGATTCACGGTTTCACCGGATCACCCCCGGAGATGCGCCTGGTTGGTGATTACCTGCATGAAAGGGGCCTCACAGTCTCGGCACCGTTGCTACCGGGCCACGGCACCACGGCGGAGCAGCTGAACCGGTGCCGCTGGACCGATTGGACGGACCACGTTGAGCAGGCGTACCTTGATCTTCGATCTCGCTGTGAGATGGTCTTCGTGGGTGGCCTCTCGATGGGTTCGTTGCTCGCAATTCATCTGGCAGCCAGGTACGATCCGCGTGGGGCGGTTCTCTACTCGCCGGCCGTCAAGGTGGCCGATCCGCTCATTCATCTCACTCCGTTGCTCAAACACGTGGTGCCCGCGAGGGTGAAGTCTGGGAGGAGCGATCTCACAGATCCCGAGGCTGATCAGCGGAAGTGGAGCTACGAGGTGTTTCCCACCTCCGCCGCTCACGAGCTCTTGAAGCTGATCCGGCACAGCCGCAGGCTCCTTCCACGGGTGACCTGTCCCTTGCTCGTGGTCCACAGCACCCGCGATGAGACAATCCAGCCCGACAGCGCCAAGTATGCCTATGAGCGCGCCGGGTCTGGCGATAAAGAACTGGTCACTCTCCACAACTCCGGCCACGTCCTCACCGTGGACAGTGAGTGGCAGTCGGTGGCAGAGAAGACTTACGCTTTCGTCCAGGCCCATCTGCCCACGGAGGCGTGACGTATGCCCGATCTCTTC
>CAZEQC010000065.1:0-19070 GCA_964514285.1 uncultured Anaerolineales bacterium
GAGCGTCTCACCGAGTTCAACAGAGAGAAGGGGGAGGCCTACCTGGAAGACCTGGAGGCTCGGATCGGCTCGGCAGCCGAGTCTCGGCTGTTGATAAGTGGTGACCCGGCTCTGACGCTCCACGAGGTGGTTGACGAGCAGGACGTTGATCTGGTCGTGATGGCGGCCCACGGCTACTCCGGGGAGACGAAATGGCCCTATGGCAGCATAGCGCTGAACTTCATCGCCTATGGTTCCAGGCCGCTGCTTATGATCCAGGACGTGCCCCCCGGAGACGTGGAGATGACGGCGGCCGAGCGGGCTGCCAGCGAGTACGCGGGGCACTGAGGCGTGCCGGCCGGCGCTGTGACCGCTCGGCCAGCTCGGTGAAGCGGGCTTGAGTATGGCCTTGAGGTCCTTCTCCGGTGGTGACTCTCATGATGACTGAATCCAGCACCCAACAGGAGCAGCGCGACCCAGATCTGGAGCGACGAGCACGTCAGCTGGCCAGGGGCCATCGTGCCTCTCGCGCTTCAGGCGCCGTCCCCACGCCACTGGACCGTCTGCCGAGGCTCCAAAGGATGCTTCGGAAGGCCTATGCGGGATTTGTGCGCGGCTCAAAGGACCAGGAGGTCCTGTCGGGCGTCGCGGAGTGGATGCTGGACAACTTCTACGTCGTCCAGAAAGCCGTTCGCCAGATCCAGGAGAACATGCCCCCGGGGTACTACCGTCGGCTTCCCACGTTGGATAGCTCCACGTTGAGCGGTTATCCGAGGGTCTACGCGGTGGCTCGGGAGATCCTGCGCGTCTCCGGAGGACGCGTCGACATCGATCGGGTCAAGTGCTTCCTGCGGTCGTACCAGGACGTCCAACCCCTGACGATGGGAGAGATTTGGGCCATCCCGACGATGCTCCGATTGAGCATCGTGGAGCTCTTGGCGTGGACAGTGGCCGATGAGGGAGAGGCCGAGATCGCCCATCAAGACGGGACGTTGCCCGGCCCTCCGACGCTGCCTGAGAAGGCTGACGAGGCGATGGTCGCCGCTTCTATCAACAGCCTGCGGGCTGTTGACGCCCAGGACTGGGACAGCTTCTTCGAGGCCACCAGCCTGGTTGAGGAGGCCCTTCGCCGGGATCCGGCGCAGGTCTACGCGGATATGGATTTCGATACGCGGGACCGGTACCGGGGAGTCGTCGAGAAGCTCGCTCGGGCCGTGGAGGCATCGGAGCAAGAGGTGGCGCGAGAGGCGCTGCGGCAAGCTGAGGAGAAGGCTCAGAAAGGGGCTCAGGAAGCAAAGGACGGTGAACGTTCCCCGGCACAGGTGGAACACGTGGGGTTCTACCTGATCGGCCGGGGGCGTGAGCAGCTGGAAGTGGCTCTCGGCTTTCGGCCGCGAGGCTGGGAGCGGGTGCGGCGCTGGATCCTCGACCATCCCACGCTGGTCTACCTGGGGGGTATTACCGTCATCACGGCCCTCGTCTTGTCCGGGACGTTGGTCTACGCGTACCGTGCCGGAGGAGACACCTGGGCTCTGGCAGCCGTCGCTCTCTTGACCTGCTTGCCAGCGTCGGTGGTGGGCGTCAGCCTGGTCAACGTGATCCTCACTCGGGCTGTGTCGCCTCGTGTGCTACCCAAACTCGACTTCGGCGACGGCATTCCACGGGGCTGTCGGACGATGGTCGTCGTCCCGGCGTTGTTGAGCAGCGACGATGAGGTGGACTTCCTGCTGCGGCAGCTGGAGCTGCACTACCAAGGGAACGCGGACCCGCAGGTGGGGTTTGCACTGCTGAGTGACTTTGCCGACGCGCCGCAGAAACATATGCCTGACGATAATCGGTTGTTGCAGCGGGTGAAGGAGGGCATCGGGCATCTCAATCGCAAGTACGGCAACGGTGATGGCTCTGGAGCAGGTGAGGGTTCCTTCTATCTCTTTCACCGGGAGAGGCTTTGGAATCCCCAAGAGTCCTGTTGGATGGGATGGGAACGGAAGCGGGGGAAGCTGATCGAGTTCAACCGCCTGCTGCGTGGAGAAGAAGAGACGTCGTATGTGTTGAAGACGGGCGACCTCGATTTCCTGTCCGAAGTCCGGTACGTGATCACGTTGGACGCCGACACGGTCTTCCCTCCGGATGCCGGCCACCGTCTGGTCGGCACGCTGGCCCATCCCCTGAACCGGGCCGAGTTCCAGGCTGATCGAGCTGGCGAGGAGGGCCCAGCGGCCGGCGATGACCAGCGCTTAGTGGCTGGCTACACTGTCCTCCAGCCGCGAACAGAGGTCAAACCTACGGCGGTCACCCAGACCTGGTTCAGCAGGATCTTCGCGGGGGACGCCGGGTTGGATCTCTACACCCGCGCCGTCTCCGACGTCTATCAGGACTTCTTTGGGGAGGGCATCTACATCGGGAAGGGGATCTACGACGTGGATGCCTTCGAGCGAAGCCTCCGTGGTCGGGTGCCGGAGAATGCCCTGTTGAGCCACGATCTCTTCGAGGGCATCCACGGTCGCGCTGCTCTGGTGACGGACGTCGTGCTGTTTGAGGACTATCCTCCGACCTACCTGAGCTACGCTCGCCGGAAGCACCGTTGGGTCCGCGGCGATTGGCAGATCTTGCCCTGGCTCCTCCCGCGGGTGCCTCACGCCGGCGAGGGAACGATTTCCAACGCGCTCTCAATCCTTGACCGCTGGAAGATTATCGACAACCTGCGCCGCAGCCTGCGCTCGCCCGCGCTCTTCGCCCTGCTCGTCGCTGGCTGGCTCATTTTACCGGGTTCGCCGCTGGCCTGGACGCTCATCGCCGTGTTGACGTCGGCCCTGCCCCTGGTCACCGGGGCGGTCACGGAGATAGCGCGGCGCCTCAGCGAGGCCCAGCCAGCGGAGTCTGAGTCCACGATCCAGGGGGAGCTGGGCAAAGAAGCTGCACGCTGGCTGCTGAGCCTGACCTTTTTGCCGTACGAGTCGATCCTGATGATCGACGCGATCGGGACCACGTTGGTGCGGCTGACGGTCAGTCAGAAGCGGTTGCTGCAGTGGACGACCAGTGCGCACACCGTGCGTCTCTTTGGGCACGAATCGAAGATAGGTCTTCTCTGGCGACAGATGGGCGGAGGGCCGGTACTGGGCCTGATCGTGACCGGCGTGTTGATCTGGTTCCGCCCGCTGGTGCTGCCCTTCGCCGCCCCCTTTCTTCTGAGCTGGCTTCTATCCCCCTGGGTTGCCGCGACCATCAGTCGTCCGCTGGAGCGGGAGAAGGCCTCCCTGTCCGACGAGGATCGTCAACTGCTGCGGTGTCTTACCCGCCGGACGTGGTTCTACTTTGAGCGCTTCGTCGGTCCGGATGACCATTGGCTGCCGCCAGACCACTTCCAGGAGGACCCGCGAGGCATCGTGGCGCATCGCACGTCACCGACGAACGTCGGGCTTATGCTTCTCTCGACGCTCGCTGCCTACGACTTGGGTTACATTGGTTTGATGGAGCTGTCGCTCCGCGTCGGCGATGCCTTTGACAGCATGGATGAGCTGGAGCGGTATCGCGGTCATTTTTTGAACTGGTACGACACGCGAAACCTGTCTCCGCTAGCTCCGCGCTACGTCTCTACCGTGGACAGCGGTAATCTGGCGGCGTCTCTGGCGGCTCTCAGACAGGGTCTCCGGCACCTGGAGGGCAAGCGTATCCTGCGCTGGGAGCGCTGGCGGGGGCTGTGCGATACGTTGGATGTGCTGAGGGAGGTTGTCGCCTCGGCGGGGCAGGTGGAAGCGATCAAGAACGAGGCTCAAGGCCTTCGAGGGCAGATCGATGATATGTGCCGGGAGGTCCTGGCAGCAGAAGGGAAGCCTGAGCGGTGGATCCCGTTGCTGAGGACGTTGGAGGAGGAGGTTGCCGGAGGGCTCTCTCGACGGCTGCAGACGTTGCTCGATGAGGGCGCCGGTGTGCTGAACACGGCGATGCTGCGTGAGCTGCGTCTTTGGTCCGAGAGGGTTCATCTCCATCTGCGAGGCTTGCGGCAAGACGTGGAACGAATGGCCCCCTGGGCCTTCTCGTTGAGCAAGCCGCCGGAGGTGCTCGTCGACCAAGGATCAGACGAGCTGGACCCGGCCATCGCCGAGGCTTGCCGGGCGATTCAGGAGACCTTGACACCCGATCCTCGCCTGGGGGAGATCAGTGCCCTCTGTCGCGAGAGCCGAGAGAAGCTGCACGATCTGCAGCGAATGGTGCAGGACGAACTCGAGGCTCTGGATGAGGAGGCCCGGTCGGACCTGATCGCTCGACTAGAGGATGCTTTGAGCTGGTCGGATGAGCTCGACCAGGCCCTGGAGTCAGCTCGGATGACGGCCGGCGGCATGATGATCGGGTTCGATCACCTTGGCGAGCGGGCTGAGGCCTACGTCGAGGAGATGGCCTTTGGCTTTCTCTATGATGATCAGCGAGACGTGTTCTATATCGGCTATCAGGTGGATAGCGAGCGGTTGGATCGGAATCGCTACGATCTTCTTGCCTCGGAGGCGCGCATTGCCAGCCTTCTGGCTGTTGGGAAGCGGGACGTTCCCCAGCGCCATTGGCTCCACCTGAGTCGTCCCCTGACCAGAGTCGACGGCCGGCGCGCGCTGCTGTCCTGGGGGGGATCGATGTTTGAGTATCTGATGCCGGATCTGCTGATGGAGAGTTATGAGGAGACGCTCCTCGAACAGGCCAACCGGGCAGCGGTGGAGGGACAGATCGCCTACGCGCGGGACAAAGGGGTCCCCTGGGGCATCTCCGAGTCCGGCTACTACCGCTTCGATGCGCAGCAGAACTACCAGTATCGAGGGTTCGGCGTGCCCCGTCTGGGGCGCAAGAGGGGGTTGAGCGATGATCTGGTCATCGCGCCGTATGCCTCGCTACTCGCGGTCGGCACCACGCCCAAGAGGGTGATAGACAACGTCCACCGCCTCATCGAGGAGGGGATGCTGGGGCATTATGGCTTCTACGAGGCGCTGGACTATACCTCGTCGCGCCTCCCTATGGGACAGACGCAGGCCATCGTCCGCTCCTATATGGCGCACCACCAGGGCATGATTATGACGGCTCTGTCGAACTACCTGAACGCTCACGGGATGGTGGAACGATTCCACGCGGATCCGCGTATCCAGAGTGTGGCGTTTCTGCTGCAGGAGCAGGTCCCGCGGGGCGCCCCTCTGGAGGAGATGACGGAGGAGACGGTTGGTATCGAGCGGCCCGAGCGGGAACGGGTGGCGCTTGAGCCCTGGTCGGTGCCGACCGATGCGCCGCTCCCTCAGGTTCACTTTCTGTCTAACGGACGCTATGGCCTGATGATCACGGAGGCGGGTGCCGGTTACAGCGCCTACGCGCCTCGTCATGCGGGTCAGGGAGAGAATGTGGCCCTGACGCGCTGGCGTGCCGATACCACCCTCGACCGCTGGGGGACGTGGATCTACGTGCAGGATCAGGGTGGCGACCTACCTCTCTGTTCCGCGTGCGAGCAGCCGACCGGGGCGGTCGCCGACGAGGAGCAAGTGCGCTTCGCTCCTCATCAGGCCGAGTTCCGTCGACGGTATCGCGACGTGTCGCTCCACACCGAGGTCACCGTCGCGCCGGAAGATGACGTCGAGATCCGCCGTCTCACGCTGACCAACCACGCCGATGAGACGCGGCGCCTGCGGGTGTGCAGCTATGGCGAGATCGTGCTCGCTCCCCAGGCCCAGGATCGACGGCATCCAGCCTTCAACAAGATGTTCATTGAGAGCGAGTACGTGGAGGATCTCAACGCCTTGCTCTTCACACGGCGGCCGCGCTCGGGGGAGGAAGAGCCGCTGCACATGGCCCACCTGCTACTCACGCCTCCTGACGTGGACGCCACCGGAGCCCACGAGAGCGATAGGGCTGCCTTCATCGGTCGAGGGCGAACGACCCGCCATCCGGCGGTCTTCCATCAAGACGAGGCCGGAGCCGCGTGGCTTTCGGGCACGACGGGAGCCACTCTCGACCCCGTCATGGCCTTGGGGCAAGAGGTCGAGCTACCGTCCCACAACACCGTGCAGCTGACCTACCTGACCCTGGTCGCGGAGTCACGGGAGGACGCCGTCGCCCTGGCGCGTCGCTATCGGTCGTGGACGCGGATCAACCGAGCCTTTGACCAGGCTCACGCCCAGAGCGAGGTCGAGCTGCGGAATCTCGACCTGGAAGTCTCTGACGTGCGGGATATTATGCGGCTTCTCTCCGTCTTGTTGTACCCGCATCGATCGCTGCGGGCCGATGGACAGACGCTGGCGGCGAATCGATTGGGGCAGTCCGGGCTGTGGCCCTACGGCATCTCGGGTGACTACCCGATGCTTCTGGTCCGCATCGCGGACGAGGAGGAGGCCGCGCTGGTGCGGGAGCTGCTGCGAGCCCACGCCTACTGGCGAGACCGTCAGATCAAGATCGACCTGGTGATCCTGAACCAACGAGACGTGGGTTACGCCCAGCAGTTGAACGACCGTCTCCAGCAACTGATCACGCAGATGGACAGCGATGCCTGGCTGAATCGACGCGGTGGCATCTTCCTGGTTCGCGCTGGCGACATGGAGGAGACGACACGGGTGCTCCTGGAGACCGCCGCCCGGGCAGTGTTCGACGCCGGCGACGGGCCACTGGCCGATCAGCTGGAGGGCATGCTCGCGTCCCCGACCCGGCTGCCCAGCCTCCAACCGACGGGCGTGGCGGGTGAGAGAGAAGCGACGCCGCCGCTGCCCCGTCCCGACGATCTGCGGTTCGACAACGGGCTCGGTGGCTTCAGCCCCGACGGCCGTGAGTATGTCATCTACCGGGAGGCCGGCTCCAAGGGCCGGAGGCGCGACGACTGGACCCCGGCGCCCTGGATCAACGTGATTGCCAACCCCACCTTCGGCTTCCTCGTCTCGGACGGGGGCCTGGGATACAGCTGGGCCGCCAACAGCGGGGAGAATCGGCTGACGCCCTGGCGGAACGATCCTGTGTCCGACGTCCCCGCCGAGGTCCTCTATCTCCGGGACGAGGAGACGGGCGAGGTCTGGTCGTCGACGCCCCTGCCGGCAGGGGAGGAGGCGCCGTACCTGATTCGCCACGGCGCCGGTTACTCGGTCTTCCAGCATCACAGCCACGGTCTCAAGCAGCGGCTCCGGGTATTCGCGGCCTGGGATGCCCCGGTGAAGGTCGTCCAGGTGCGGCTAGAGAACGTTTGGGACCGAGCGCGACGGCTGACAGCCACCTTCTTCGCGGAGTGGGTGCTGGGGATCAACCGCGATGAGGAACAGCAGTACGTGGTCCCCGAATACGATCCGGAGACCACATCGCTTCTGGCCAGGAACACGTACAGCCCGGAGTTCAGTCAGCGCGTCGCCTTCGTCGCCGCCAGCAAGGATCCTCACGGTCTAACCGCCGATCGGGCCGAGGTCCTGGGGCGGAAGGGCGGCATGCACCGCCCGGCAGCTCTCGAGAGGGTGGGGCTGGCGAGCAGCGTGGAACCAGGGCTCGACCCTTGTGCGGCGATGCAGGTGCACGTGGAGCTGGAGCCCAGGGAGACGAAAGAGGTCTTCTTCCTGCTCGGCCAGGGTGAGGATCGCGCTGAGGCCCTGGGCTTGGTCGAGCAGTACCGTGCCGATGAGGAGGTCTCTGCCGCGTGGGAGCAGGTCCAGAGGTCCTGGGACGAGGTGTTGGGGACGGTGAACGTCGACACTCCCGATCCAGCGATGGACCTGCTCCTGAACCGCTGGCTGCTCTATCAGGCCCTCTCGTGCCGCGTGTGGGGGCGGTCGGCCCTCTACCAGTCGAGCGGCGCCTTTGGGTTCCGGGATCAGCTCCAAGACGTGATGTCGCTGCTGCACGCCGCGCCAGACCTGACGAGGGAGCATATCCTTCGCGCCGCGCGCCACCAGTTCGAGGCGGGCGACGTGCTTCATTGGTGGCATCCCCCCTCGGGGCGAGGGGTGCGCACCCGCATCAGCGATGATCTGCTGTGGCTTCCGTACGTGACGGCTGAGTACGTCGAGGCGACCGGCGACGAGGCTGTTCTGGACGAGCAGGTACCGTTCCGCAAGGGCGAGCCTCTGGATGCTGACGAGGAGGAGCGGTACGGGCACTATGACCTCACGGAGGAGGGAGCCACGCTGTACGAGCATTGTCTCCGTGCCCTCGACAGGGGCTCGACGTCCGGGCCCCACGGCCTGCCGCTGATCGGCGCCGGCGACTGGAATGACGGTTTGAACCGCGTCGGTATCGAGGGTCAGGGGGAGAGCGTCTGGCTCGGTTGGTTCCTTTATGCCACCCTGTCCCGCTTCGCACGGCTCTGCGAACGGATGGACGACGCCGACCAGGCGGAGACGCTTTGCCAGCGTGCGGAGGAGCTGCGTCAGGCTCTCCACGAGAGTGCCTGGGATGGCGAGTGGTACCTTCGCGCCACGTTCGACGACGGCAGCCCTCTGGGTTCCGTCCGGAACGATGAGTGTGAGATTGCCTCCATGGCTCAATCGTGGGCTGTGCTCTCCGGAGCGGGCGACGAGGAGCGCGTCGAGAAGGCCATGGCGGCTGTCGCCGACAGGTTGATACGCCGGGGCGACGAGGCACCGGTTGGCCTGATGCTCCTCTTCACGCCCCCGTTCGACGAGACGCCTCGCGACCCCGGCTACATCAAGGGCTACCCGCCCGGCATCCGTGAGAACGGGGGGCAGTACACCCACGCCGCAATCTGGGCTGTGTGGGCCTATACTGAGCTGGGACAGTGCGACCGAGCGGGCGAGCTCTTCCGACTCCTCAACCCCATCTATCACAGCGACACGGGTGAGAAGACGCGCCGCTACCACGTTGAGCCCTACGTCGTGGCGGCGGACGTCTACAGCGCGGATCGGGTTCTCGGGAAAGGGGGTTGGACGTGGTACACGGGGTCGTCCGGGTGGATGTATCGTCTCGGCATGGAGGCCATCCTGGGGCTCCGCAGGGAGGGACAGACGCTGAGACTTGACCCCTGCGTGCCGAAAGATTGGTCGGCGTACCAGGTCACCTACCGATATAGAGGGACCACCTTTGAGATAGAGGTCGAGAATCCCGACGGGGTCAATCGGGGCGTCGCCGTCGTCACCCTGGATGGGGAGGAGCTGTCCGATAGCCGGATCCCTTTGCTCCAGGACGGCGAGAGGCACGCGGTGCGCGTGGTTATGGGCTAGGACCGAAGACTGGATCTCTGAGTCGACCCGATGTGATGTCGAGCTGAAGACGACGCGAGGGGGAAAGAGAGGAGGATAGTGACCCCAGAACAGGATCGGGTCAAGCAACTCCGGAGGGCGAGGTCTCCGTGGGGACGTATGCTGGTTGCCAGCTGTCGCTCTGGGTCCACCCTGGCCGAGAGGGTCTTTGAGACGTATGAAGCCATGACGTCGGAGGGGGGCCGAGAGAGCGATGGGCTCTACATGAGCGACATCGATTTCCAGTTCTCCGACGGGGAGACGTGCGTGCGGCTGGAAGCTGACGTGAACGGACACGACGTGTTTCTCTTCCAGGCGCTCTATGATCCGGTCTCGGAGCGAAGCGTCGACCAGAACTACCTGGCGTTCCTCATGGCGGCGCGGGCCTTCCGCGAGTGGGGGGCCAACCGGGTGACCGGCGTGCTGCCGTACCTCGCCTATGCG
The DNA here is from genome assembly GCA_964514285.1 of uncultured Anaerolineales bacterium. Classification (GTDB taxonomy): domain Bacteria; phylum Chloroflexota; class Anaerolineae; order B4-G1; family B4-G1; genus SKLM01. Next base: position 9,618 of record CAZEQC010000065.1, read on the forward strand.
CGACAGGACAAGCCGACTGCGTTCGAGCGAGAGCCCACGACGGCGAAGCTGATGGCCGACCTGAGCATCGAGGCCGGGATCGACCGTCTGGTGGTCTGGGACCCCCACACCGGGCGGGTTCACGGGTTCTATGGAGGTGTGCCGGTCGACGAGTTGAGCCCCCTGGCCCTGTTCAGCGAGCACTTCCGAGGGTTTGAGGGCCGGGGTGAGGTTATCGCCGTCGCGCCGGATGCTGGGGCTTCGAAATCGATTATGCATTTTGCCCGTGCCCTGGACGTCAGCTCGGCCGTCGCGTCCAAATACCGACCTCGATTGGAGAGAGCTGAGGTCTCCGAGATCATGGGAGACTTCAGAGGGAAGGAGATCGCCATCGTCCTGGACGATATGATCAACACCGGCGGCACCGTCGAGGCGACGATCACGAGGCTGGTGGACGAGGAGGGCATCAAGGACGTCTATCTCGGGGTGTCACACAACCTGTGCACACAAACGGCCTTGGATCGGTTGTCCACCCTCCACGCAGGTTACTCCTTACGCGAGGTTCTGGTCACCGACAGCGTTCCCCAGACGAAGGCCTTTCGGGCGCTGCCATTTGTGACGGTCGAACCGTTGTCCGAGCCTATCGCCCGGGCGATCCATCGCATTCACCACAATCGGCCGGTCGACGGACGTCTCACCAGCGTGGACGCCAGCGCGTCGAGACCCCCGGCGGAGGAGGATTGAGCTATGCCTGTCTACAATTCCGACGTCGTCGACTTCTTCAATCAGGTGGCGGATCTCCTCGAGATCGAGGGGGCCAACCAGTACCGGGTGCGGGCGTACCGCGATGCTGCCCGCACCATCTCCACGATGTCGAGAAACGTGGCGGAGATGGTGGAGGAGGGGGAGGATCTGACGGAGCTGTCGGGCATCGGTGAGGATCTGGCCGGTAAGATCAAGGAGATCGTCAGGACTGGGGATCTTGAGCAGCTGGAGAAGATCGAGCAGCGTACACCGCCCCAGCTGGCGACGCTGCTGGACGTCGCTGGCCTGGGGCCGAAGCGGGTCCAGACGATCCACCAGGAACTGGGGATCGCGTCGGTAGAGGAGCTCAGGGAGGCGGCGGAGGAGGGCCGAATCCGCGACCTGCACGGACTGGGCCCCAAGACGGAGCAGAAAGTCCTCGAGGACCTGGAGCGCTGGAGCGTGGAGGAGGAGCGGACGCGGCGCGACGCGGCCGAAGAGAGGGTGGAACCGCTGCTTGATTTCCTGCGCACGCTCGAGACGGTGGGCCGCGTCGAGGCGGCGGGCAGCTATCGACGGAAGAAGGAGACGGTGGGAGACCTGGACATCCTGGTCATCAGCGAGGCAGGGGAGGACGTGATCTCCCGCTTCGTCGACTACGAGGACGTCGAGGAGGTTGTCTCTCAGGGCGAGACCCGCTCCACGGTCGTCTTCCGCTCCGGGCTTCACGTCGACCTGCGCGTGGTGGAGGCGAGGAGCTACGGCGCGGCGCTTCTCTACTTCACCGGTTCTAAACAGCATAACATCACGCTGCGCAACATGGCTCTGGAGCAGGAGCTGAAGATCAACGAGTATGGCGTATGGGACATGGCTGCCGAGTCTGGAGAGGAGGAGCAGGTCGCGGGAGAGACCGAGGAGGCGATCTATGGCCTCTTCGACCTGGCCTGGATCCCCCCGGAGCTGCGAGAGGACCGCGGCGAGGTGGAGGCCGCCCAGCAGGGCCAGCTGCCAGAGCTGATCACGCTGGACGACGTGCGGGGTGATCTGCAGACGCACACCACGGCCAGCGACGGCCGTGCCTCGCTGGAGGAGATGGGCGAGGCGGCCCAGCGCCTGGGCCACGACTATCTGGCCATCACCGATCACTCCAGCTACATCGGCGTGACCCAGGGTCTCGACGCCGACGAACTGGCGCGGCGGATCGAGGAGATCGAGCGTTTGAACGAGAAGATGGAGGACCTTCGTCTTCTGTCGAGTGTGGAGGTGGACGTCATGGAGGACGGCTCCCTCGATCTGCCCGACGACGTGCTGGAGAACCTGGATCTGGTGATCTTCGCCATCCATTCCCACTTCGACCTGGCCGCCGACCGCCAGACGGAGCGGATCATTCGAGCGATGGACAACCCGAACTGCAACATCCTGGCGCACCCCACTGGCCGCCAGATTGGGAAGCGGCCCGGCTACGAGGTCGATATGGGGCGTTTGATGGAGGCGGCGGTGGAGCGAGGTTGCTTCTTGGAACTGAACGCTCAGCCCGATCGGCTCGACCTGGATGACGTTTATTGCAAGATGGCCAAGGAGCGGGGGCTGAAGCTCGCCATCTCCACCGACGCGCACGGCACGGAGGAGCTGAGGTTCATGCGGTACGGCGTCTACCAGGCCCGGCGGGGTTGGTTGGAGCCGGGCGACGTGCTGAACACCAGAGGCTGGGACGAGCTCCAGGCGCTCTTGGAGCGGTAGCGGCCCATACCTTTTCGACGTGTCGACTTGGATGGCACCACATAGGTCATGGGCTGAACGTATGGGCACGGCCGTCTACGGCGGTGGGGCGCCTGAAGGCGTCTCCAGCCCATGTTGAAAAGGAGAGAATCACGATGTTCCCAATTGGCGACACTGACGTTCGCGAAGCCGGGCCGGGGCTGCTAACCATCGGCCTGGTGATCGTCAACGTGGCGGTCTTTATCATTGAGGTGACGGTCTTCCGGCCTGAGCTGAGGGGGTTTTTCAACCAGTACGGCGCCGTTCCCGCTCAGATTCTTCAGGGCAAGCAGCTCTACTCGCTCTTCACCTCCATCTTCATCCACGGTGGATGGCTTCACCTGATCAGCAACATGCTCTTCCTCTGGATCTTCGGCGACAATGTAGAGGTGGCTTTGGGTAAGGCCGTCTATCCCCTGTTCTACCTGGCGGGGGGGCTAGTGGCCTCACTCACCCACATCTTCGTCAGCCCGAGTAGCAACCTGCCCAGCGTGGGGGCGAGTGGAGCGATTGGGGCGATCCTGGGAGCGTACATCGTGATGTTCCCCCGGTCGCAGGTGCGCGTGCTGCTGCTGTTCGGTTTCTTCGTCGTCATCCGCCGGGTCACCGCCGTCTTCTTCCTGGGCGTCTGGTTCGTGATGCAGTTCTTCAGCGGAGTCGCAAGCCTGGGAGCGGAGACGGCACAGACCGGTGGCGTGGCGGTGTGGGCTCACGTGGGGGGCTTCGTCTTCGGATTGCTCGTCGGCTTCCTGTTCCGGGGGCGGGCGAAGGACCTGACCCTGGAGCGCGAGCCGGAGCGCGGTCGGAGGAGGCGGCTGTGAACGAGGACGTGAGCCTGGATGGTAGCGCGAACGTCGATGCGGGCGTCGACACCGTGGCAGAGAAGAAGCCGGAGGTGTCGCCCCAGGCTCTCGAGTCGAAGGAAGAAGCGAAGGAGGCCATCGAGGAACTCCGAGAGGCGATCCGCTACCACAACTACCGCTACCACGTTCTGGACGACCCGGTTATCTCCGACACCGAGTATGACCAGCTGATGCAAGACCTCGAGGCACTGGAGGAGGCGTTCCCGGCACTGAGGACAACGGACTCGCCGACCCAGCAGGTCGGAGGGGAACCGCGGGACGAGCTGGGTCTGGCGGAGCACCCGATGCCGATGATGAGCCTCAAGGCCGTCTACGACGAGGCGGACGTGCGGAACTTCGACCAGAACTGCCGGGATGACCTGGGCGGGGTGATCATTGAGTACACCGCTGAGCCGAAGTACGATGGCCTGGCCGTGGAGCTGATCTACGAGGATGGACAGCTGACGGTGGCCTCGACACGCGGGGATGGGCAGACAGGTGAGGATATCACCCCTAATGTGAAGACCATCCAAGAGGTGCCCCTGGCCCTGCTCGGGGGGGAGGGGTTGTCCATCCCGGATCGGTTGGTCGTGCGTGGCGAGATCTACATGCGGAAGGATGAGTTTCGGTCCTTCAATCGCCGACGATCGGAGGAGGGGCGGAGCCAGTTCGCCAATCCCAGGAACGCCGCCGCGGGTTCCGTCCGCCAGCTGGATCCCACCGTCACGGCCCGCAGGCCGCTCCATATCTTCTTCTACGGGGCGCCGGGGGGCGATGATTTGGGCTTTGAGACCCACTGGGAGGTGCTGCAGGCGTTGCCCAAGTGGGGATTGCGGGTCAACGAGGAGCGGACCATACGCTGCGACGACGTGGAGGAGGCGATTCGCTATCACGACAGGATGGAGGAGGAGCGGGAGGACCTCCCGTACGAGATAGATGGCGTGGTCTACAAGGTCAATCGCCTGGACTACCAGGCGACCCTCGGCGTGCGGACCCGCGATCCGCGTTGGGCGCTGGCCTACAAGTTTGAGCCCCGTCGGGCGACGACGACGCTGGAGGACGTCGAGTTCCAGGTGGGGCGGACCGGGAAGGTGACGCCGGTGGCGCTGCTGGAACCGGTCCAGATCGGGGGCGTGGAGGTAAGCCGGGCCTCGCTCCATAACCAGAGTGAGATCGACCGCAAGGATATCCGTCTGGGCGACACGGTGCTCGTTGAGAGGGCCGGCGACGTCATCCCCCACATCGTCAAGTCGATGGACGCCGCCGAGGATGAAGGGACGACGGACCGCCCCGAGGAGACGATCCAGATTCCGCGTCAATGTCCCGTCTGTGGTGGCGAGGTGTTGATGAGCGAGGACAAGAAGCAGGCGCGCTGCACCAACCTGAACTGCCCGGCCCGGCTTCGCGAGAGTGTCACGCACTACGCGTCTCGTGAGGCGATGGACATCGAGGGGTTGGGAGAGAAGCGAGCGGAGCAGCTCATCGAGGTGGGCCTGATTAACCATCTCTCGGACATCTACCGCCTCAGTAAGGACGATCTGGTCCCGCTGGAGCGTTTCGCCGACAAGTCTGCTCAGAACCTGCTGGACGAGATCGCGGAAAGTAAGGAGGCGACCCTGGATCGCTTCATCTACGCCATCGGTATACCACTGGTCGGTCAGCACGTCTCGCAGATCCTGGCGCGGACCTACCGGACGTTCGACGAGCTGATGGTCGCCTCTCAGGAGGAGCTCGAGACGATCGACGACATTGGCCCCCAGGTGGCCCGGGGGATTGTGACCTTCTTCGAAAACGAGCAGAACCAGGAGGTCGTCCAGGAGATCCGCGAGGCCGGTCTGACCTTGAGCAACCCCCTCTACCGGGTGGAGGAAGAGGAACTCCCCCTGGAAGGGCTGACGTTCGTCTTCACGGGCAGCCTCGACCGGTGGACACGGGATGAGGTGGAGCGGTACGTGGAGCGCCTGGGTGGCCGGGCCACCTCGAGCGTGAGCGGAGAGACGGACTACGTCGTCGCCGGCCCAGGGGCAGGGTCGAAGCTCGACGAGGCCCGAGGGCGAGACGTGCCGGTGATGGACGAGGACGACTTCGTGAGCTTCGTGGAGGAGCGGACATAGCGCGCGGGACGGCACCTGGAGGAGGTTGAGCGAGATAGGAAACCATGGCTGATTGGCAACGTCAGATCGCTCCGGTGGTGAGAGCTGTTGAGAAGCGATACGACGATCTGAAGTACCGGCTGTACTACGCGCTGGGAGGTCCCGGACCCATCAAGATCGAACCCTATCGCGGGTATGGGACGCCGGAGAAGCTCTTCTTGATGGGGCGGGTCTTGGAGAAGAAGGGAATCACCTCGCCGCTTGAGACTGATGGTTGGTGGGAGAACCTGACCAACATGGTCAAGCGTCTTCAGAGCCGCGAGGTCCCCCACGCGCAGCTCCGGGCCAGCTTCCAAGATGTCGAGCGGGATGTCACCGCCGATGAGGAGGGGATGTTCGAGCTTTGGATCGAACCGTCGTGCCCCGTCACGGAGGCGGGCACGTGGCAATCGGTGCCGGTGGAGCTCCTCGAGCCGCTCAGTGACCATCAGCGAGAGCCAGTCCGCGCCGAGGGAGAGGTTCTGATTCCGCCGGTGAGCGCCGACTTCGGTGTCATAAGCGATATCGACGACACGGTCATCCAGTCCGATGTCAGTAATCTGGTCAGAATGGCCCGCACCGTCTTGTTGAGCAACGCACGGACGCGACTGCCACTGCCGGGTGTGGGGGCTTTCTATCGGGCGCTTCACGCCGGTCCCGACGGCGAGTCGAGGTCGCCCATGTTCTATGTCTCGAACGGCCTCTGGAATCTCTACGATCTTCTGGAGGACTTCTTCACTTTGAACGGCATCCCTGGAGGCCCCATTCTCCTCCTGCGCAACTGGGGCGTCTACCGCGACGAGTTGCTCCCCACGCGGCAGCGGAAGCACAAACTGAGTATCATATCCCAGATACTCGATCTTTACCAAGACATGTCCTTCATCTTGATTGGAGACAGTAGCGAGGCCGATCCGGAGATCTATGCTGAGCTGGTCCACGGCTACGGCGACCGTATCCTAGCGGTCTATATCCGGAATGTGAGCGGGGACCTGGGGCGCCCGGCCTCGGTCCGCGCCCTGGCCGACGAGATCGCCGCGGCCGGAAGTGAGCTGGTGCTGGCCGAAGACAGCCTGACTATGGCCCGGCATGCGGTGCGGCGCGGCTGGATCTCCTCGGAGGCTCTCCATGAGATCAGGGCTGAGCAGAGAAACGAGGATGCGAGGTAAACTGGGAGCGGGGGAGCCCACGAAATTCCAACTCTTGACAACCTAATCCAAAGGGAACCCCAACCTAGCCCAGCGGTAGGATGGCGGTTTTTCTGTTAGACTAAGGGCAGTGTAGCGATCGCGTCGTGCTCCTGTCATGCACAGTGTGCGTGATGCGGAGGGTGACGAAACGTGCGTTCCCAGTCTACGACGGAGGGAGGCCTATCTATGTTACGAAGAGCAGAGAAGCTTTATGGGTTCACAATCAGGGCGGCTGACGGCGATGCCGGGAACGTGCACAATCTCTACTTCGACGACCAGACGTGGATCGTTCGTTACGTCGTTGTCGACACGGGAGGTTGGCTTGGCGGTCGGCGCGTCCTGCTGTCGCCGGTGGCGATCCGGGCCACGGAATGGGAGGACGGGCAGCTCCAGGTGGCGCTCACGAAATCGCAGGTCGAGCACAGCCCCCACATCGATCTCGACAAACCGGTCTCCAGGCAGCAGATCGTCGAGCTTCACGAGTACTATGGTTGGCCTGCCTACTGGGGAGGCAGCGCGATGGTCGGTACGGCGACCCCCGGCGTCTATCCCATGATCATGGCCGGCGTGGATCAGGTGGAGGAGGAGATGAAGGAGGAGGGGCCCAGGGAGAAGCATCGTGGGGATCCTCACCTGCGCAGCGCCAGAGCGGTGGCCGGCTACGACCTTCACGCTCTCGACGGTGAGATCGGCCACCTGGAGGACTACTTCGTGGACGACAGGGATTGGGTCATCCGATACCTGCTGGCGGACACCCGGGACTGGCTCCCGGGACGCGATGTCCTGATCTCGCCGAGCTGGATTGAGGTCGTCGACTGGGCCGAGACAGCGGTCCACGTGGCTCTGACGCGGGCTCAGGTTGAGTCCAGCCCCGAGCACGACCCCGAGGAGCCGCCTAACCGGGACTACGAGGCGCTGCTCCACGAGCACTACGGCTATCCGGGTTACTGGGCCGAGTGAGGCATGGTGGGTAGGTCAGCGAAGACACAGGGCGACAAGAAACGATGAAGGAGAAAGGCGCCGTTCACGTCGGGACGTCTGGGTGGCACTATGACCACTGGGAGGGGGCCTTCTATCCTGATGGGCTACCCAAGTCGGATTGGCTCGCGTTTTATGGCCGCCATTTACGGACCGTGGAGTTGAACAACACGTTCTACCAGCTGCCGGAGGTGGGGACAGTGGAGACCTGGCGCGAGACCGCTGACGAGGGCTTCGTCTTCGCGGTGAAGGCCAGCCGGTATATCACACACATGAAGAAGCTCAAGGACCCGGAGGAGGCCGTCGACACGTTTTTGGTCCGGATAGAGGCTCTGGGGCAACGACTGGGGCCGATCCTCTTCCAGCTGCCTCCAAACTGGCACTTCGACGGTCAGCGGCTGAGGTCCTTTCTGGAGGTGCTGCCTCTTGATCATCGTTACACCTTTGAGCTACGCGATCCGGACTGGCTCAACGAGAAGGCGTACGATATCCTGGCGGAGCACGGGGCGGCGTTGTGCATCTACGACTTCCACGGCCGTCAGTCCCCCAAGGAGGTGACGGCGGATTTCGTCTACGTGCGGCTTCACGGTCCATACGGGGCCTATCAAGGGAAGTATGAGACGGAGACCCTGGCCGGGTGGGCCGGCGCTTTCTCCACGTGGCGCAACCAGGGGAGGGATATCTATTGTTACTTCGATAATGACGAGGCTGGCTACGCCGTGGAGAACGCGATGGAGCTTCAGGCGATGGTGGAGGATGAGTGAGTGCAGGCATTGAGTGGCGAGTGATGAGAGTGAGGAGAGAAGGATGCCAGATATAAGGACAGAGCTTGATTTTGAGTTCTACAGCGAGGATTTGCCGAATCCGGATCTAGAGGATGAGTTGTGGGCGGAAGCGTGGAACCGTGTTCAAGCGCTGGCCGAGGGTCACGACGACTTGATCGGCGCATCGGCGGCCGTCGAGAGGGTTGAGCATCGGGAGACGCCGCACGTCTACCAGGCTCGCATTGTCGGCTACATCAAGCCGGAGAACATCGTGACCAAGGAGAAGGCCGACAATCCGATGGCCGCTCTGCAGCAGGCGCTCGACGCGCTGGAGCGGCAGGTGCGCAAGAGGAGGGAGAAGCGGCGCGAGCCCTGGGAGAAGCCCTAGGATAGATAAGCATTTGGAGGTAAGGAGGTTGCGATGGCTAAGACTTACACGTATACAGCGAGAAGCGCCGAGAATCCAGAACGGGTCGTGACGTTTACCCTGCGCGATTCTCGGATGTCCGTTGGTGTTGGAGCGCCGCTGGAGCAGGTGGAACGCGCCATTCAGCTCGGGCGCGGTGAGGAAGAGCCGGAAGAGGAGCAGGTCGAAGGTGAGGTCGAGGTCGCGGTCAAGGAGACGGAGCGGCCGAAGCTCTGGCTCCGGCCGGTGGCCGTCTCGCTGATCGAGCGGGGCACGGGACCAGTCCACGTCGACGATGTGGTCGCCAGGCTGACGGGTGAGTGGCTGACGGTCAAGTCCTGGGTTCGAACCGGCGGCCTGCGCCTGATCCCCATCACGTTGATCGACGGCCGGGTTGACAATCCCGTCGCCGCCGAGGATTTCGTGGAGGAGATCCAGGAGCGCAAGTCGGTCACCGGATTCAACCTGTTCGGCCTCTTCGACTACTGGGCCACGTGGATCGTGACCGCTCTCCTGGCCCTGGTTATGTTCCAGAAGTGGCGCCGCAAGGGCAGCGAGAAGCAAGAGGGTTAGGACGGGCCGGCGAATAATTCATCGTGGAGAAGCCGGGATCTGACGATTAGGTCAAGTGACCGCAAGGTGGTATGATTAGACAGATATGGA
>CAZEQC010000066.1:0-18897 GCA_964514285.1 uncultured Anaerolineales bacterium
AGCAGATGCTGGCCGACGGCAAGCCCATCCGAGCTGTGGCCTGCGCCTCGACCGGGGACACGTCGGCCGCGCTGGCCGCCTACGCCGCCGCGGCTGACATCCCGGCCGTGATCCTGCTGCCTCGGGGCAAGGTCTCCACCGCGCAGCTGGTGCAGCCTATTGCCAACGACGCGTTGGTTCTGGCCCTGGAGACTGACTTTGACGGCTGCATGGCGATCGTGGAGAAGCTGACCCAGGATTCGACGATCTATCTGGCGAACTCCATGAACGCCCTGCGCATCGAAGGGCAGAAGACGGTGGGGATCGAAATCGTCCAGCAGTTCGACTGGGAGGTTCCGGATTGGATCGTGATCCCGGCCGGCAACCTGGGGAACGTGAGCGCCCTGGGGCGGGGTATGCTGATGATGGAAGAGCTGGGCTTGATCGACCGGCTGCCGCGCATCGCGTGCGCTCAAGCTGCGAATGCCAATCCACTCTACCTGAGCTATCTGACCGACTTCGAGGAATACCGGCCGGTGACGGCTCAGAAGACCTCGGCCACCGCCATTCAGATTGGAGCCCCCGTGAGCTACGAACGAGCGGTGAAAGTCCTCCAGGCGTTCGATGGCGTCGTTGAACAGGCAAGTGAGGATGAGCTGGCGAACGCCGCAGCCCGCGCGGATCGCGTGGGGCTCTATACCTGTCCACAGACCGGTGTGGCGTTGGCCGCGCTGCTGAAGCTCGTGGACAGAGGCAAGATCGACCCCGACGACCGAGTCGTCGTGATCTCCACCGCCCACGGACTCAAGTTCACCAGTTTCAAGGTAGGCTATCACGAGAAGGAGCTGGAGAACGTCATCGCACGCCACGCTAATCCGCCGGTGGAGCTGCCCGCCGATCTGGAGGCCGTCAACAGGGCCATCGATGAGACGCTCCGCTTATAGTTCTGAGGGGAGCCACCGTCCAGATCGTTTAGACCCACTTGCCCTGATATGCTGAAGCGGCGCTTGACAAGCATCTGAATTATGCTAGAATGGTCTCAGTTTAGTCAGTACGCGGCATGAAGATACCATAATATGAACACAGCTTTGGCGCTCGTCCTTATTGTCGTCGTTCCCGTCCTCCTTGCCATGATTAGCAAGGAGATAACGGCGGTTGGGAGGGTGTCAAGCTAGAACCGCAGGCCACCTGGTCAGCAAGATCACCGAAGCCCCCCAGCCGGGGGGCTTTTTTGTTGTCTATCACGGTCAGGTGGCGGCCAGAGCGACCGATGCGAAGATCAGAGGAGAGAGAACGGATGGAGAACAAGGCACAGAAGGCAGGCTATGCGGCCAAGTACCAGAGCTCGAGGGCGAACTTCTTCGGGAGGAAGAGCAGGTTGGCGCATGCTCCCTCGACCGAGAAGGGACAGAAGACAAGGACGGCCCCTGCCGCGACGCGCCAGACGGCGCCGACGGCGGGCAAGCCATATTACCCCAGTAACGGACACCATCGTCACCTGAACTTCCTGGGGCGGACGAGCTGGGAAAGCAAGGACAGGCTGCTGATCAACCGGGAGTAGCAGACAGCGCCGTATCTGACGGATCCTGCGCAGTCCAAGCTGAGAAAGCATCCGCGGCCGGCGGACAAAAGGGCTTGTGCCTGGCTTGGCATCCCTGGTAGAAACTCGGCATGTACCGCTGCGCTTGCAGAAACCTGCCCTACCCATCTGCCGGTTTGGATAAGCGACATCGCCACATAGGTAGGTCGGCCTTCTATGCCGACGATTCTTATCCTTCCACCAGGGGAGATCAGCAGGAGCATCACACAGCCCCGATAGGCGAGCCGACCGCTCTGAGCGCACTCCTGCCCTCGCCGTTGTACAACTGCCCTACTTGCGCTATAATCCTCTCTAGGCTGGCGTTCTTATCACCAGCCGCAAGGAAGCTGTTCCCGATAACGAGAGCTGTCGAGCTGCCCTGGCGCCAGCGGACTGGAAGGGGACGGATCAAGCTCTCGCGGATGCATAAGCCGGGGACAGCTCTGTTTTGACCGCTCAGAACGAAGGGACGACATGAGCGGCAACGATTATGTCAACTGCAGGAGATTCCTTGGCTGAGGAGGGTTAGCATGAGAAAGGTCACCAAGACCGACGCGGAATGGAAAGAGGAGCTTACGCGGAAGCAGTACAAGGTCACGCGAAAGGGGGGCACGGAGAGGCCCTTCACCGGGACGTACTACGACTTCGACGAAGAGGGAATCTACAAGTGCGTCTGCTGCGGCAACGAGCTGTTCAGCTCCGAGACGAAGTTCAAGTCGGGCAGCGGCTGGCCGAGCTTCTGGGCCCCGGTCGATGACGAACACGTGACCTATCATCAGGACCACAAATTGGCTGCAACGAGGACGGAAGTGCGATGCGCTGTCTGCAACGCTCACCTGGGCCACGTCTTCGACGACGGGCCTCCCCCAACGCACAAACGGTACTGCATCAACTCCGTCGCGCTGACGTTCGCGGCAGAGGGCGAGGACACTGAGTGAGCTGAGCACGGCTCACGACGTCCGCGGACTTTTTTCTGAGCAAACAACTAAGGAGGATGCGGCACTATGGACCAGAGCGCTCCACCAGCCCTCGACCAGGAGACCAGGAAGAAGCTACTCACCTATCAAGAGAATGAGATCACCGAACACCACATCTACAAGAAGCTAGCGCAGGCGGTCGATTCACCGGAGAACAGCCGCGTCCTGAACGATATCGCCGAGGACGAGCTTCGACACTACCACGACTGGCGGACTTACACCCAGGAGGACGTTGAGCCGGATCAATGGCGCATCTGGAAGTTCTATCTGATCAGCCGCATCCTCGGTTTCACCTTTAGCATCAGATTGATGGAACGCGGCGAGGAAGACGCCCAGGAGAGCTACAAGGCGGTGCAGGATCAGATCGAGGATGCCGCGTCGATCGCGGAGGAGGAGACCAATCACGAGGAAGCCCTGATCCAGATGCTCGACGAGGAGCGGCTCCGGTACACGGGATCGATCGTGCTCGGGCTGAACGACGCCCTGGTAGAGCTCACAGGCGCGTTGGCCGGCCTGACGCTGGCGCTCCAGGACACGGACCTGATCGCGCTGAGCGGGTCGATCACGGGCATCGCCGCCGCGCTGTCGATGGGAGCGTCGGAATACCTTTCCACCAGGGCCGAGGAGACCACCAAGCATCCGGTCCGGGCGTCCATCTACACTGGCGGCGCCTACCTGATGACGGTGATCCTCCTCATCCTGCCCTACCTGCTGATCGACAACTACTACATCTGTCTGGCCTGCGCGCTGTTTGGCGCGGTCGCGATCATCGGGTCTTTCAACTACTACGTCTCGGTGGCCAGAGACGAGCCTTTCAAGGAGCGCTTCCTGGAGATGACGGGCATCAGTTTTGGCGTGGCCTTCTTCAGCTTTCTGATCGGCTACGTCATCCGCTCCATACTGGGCGTGGACGTCTGATGGTCGGTCACAGGAGCGACTAAACCGCTGAGGATGGCATCCGCCCAGGAGGCACGATGCTCGACCACTTCGATCTGCTGGCGCCAATCTACGACTTGGTGATCCCCCCGCCGGATCCGGCGCGACTGCGCCACTTGCTCCGCCTGCCGACGCAAGGGCGTATGTTGGAGGCGGGCGGCGGCACTGGACGGGTCTCATCGCTCCTATTCCCCTTGGTTGGAACACTGGTGATCAACGACCTCTCAGCCCCGATGTTAAGAGAGGCAAAGCAGAAGGGCACCCTGCACCCGGTGCAATCGTACGTGGAACGGCTGCCCTTCCCCGACGAGAGCTTCGATCGCGTCTTTGCCGTCGACGCATTACACCACTTTGACGACCAACGAACAGCCGTCGGGGAACTGCTGCGCGTCCTGCGCAACGATGGTCGCCTGGTGATTGAGGAGCCAGACATTCGGCGGTTTCCCGTCAAGATCGTCGCCCTGTTCGAGAAGATCGCTCTGATGAACAGTCACTTCCTGACAGAGAACGAGATCCGCGCTATGGTCGCCTCGCACGGCCTGGACGCTCAGATCGGGTGCATCCGCGACTTCGCGACCTGCGTGGTGGTCGACAAATGACGCAAGAAGCGCAGAAGGGAAGGCCAGCTGATTCGCATCGGCGCTTCCCGATCATCTAACGTGAGAGAGAGCCTACGGAGGACTAGATGCCGTCAATCGCCATTGTAACCGATACCGACGCCAGCCTGCCGGAGGATGTCGCTGCCGAGTACAACATCCGGCAGGTGCCCATCGCTGTCAACTTCGGAAACGAGACGCTATTGACAGGTGTGGACATCGACGATGCCTCGCTCTACCAGCGAGTGGACCGCGAGGGGGGGCTGCCCACGACCTCAGCACCGGCCCCGGGCGACTTCCTGAGCGCCTTCCAGGCAGCCTTCGACGAGGGGGCGGATCAAGTCATCTGTCTCGCTGTCAGCAGCGAGGTCAGCGGCACGTACGACGCCGCCCGAACAGCTCGCGATCTGCTCCTCGACCGGGACATCACCGTCGTGGATACCCAGAGCATCTCGATGGGCCAAGGATTTATGGCAATAGAGGCAGCGAAGGCCGCTCGGAGCGGCGCGTCCAAGGAGACGGTCGTCGCGCGCGCCCTAGATGTCGGCCAGCGCACTTGTCTCTTTGCCGCTCTCTCCACCCTCAAGTATCTGGCTATGAGCGGGCGGGTGGGGTATTTGACAGCGGGGATGGCCAGCTTGCTGAGCATCAAACCGATCCTCACCCTGGAGGATGGCGAACTGCATATGCTGGAGCGAGTGCGGACGCGGCGCAAAGCCTGGTCACGGGTGATCGAACTGGCGAAGGCCAGTCTGGCAGGATGCCCAGCCGAGCGTATGGCGATCGTGCACGTCGACGCTCTGGCGGAGGCGCGGCAGTTTGAGGAGCAGCTGCGGGCGCATCTTGCCTGTCCAGAGACGATTATCACCGCGGAGCTGACGCCTGGACTCTCAGTCCACACGGGGGCCGGCGTGGTGGGCGTCGCCGCCGTGGCTGCCCGATAGCCGATCCCCCAAGGGGATTCGAGCTGACGTGAAGCGCCGAAACAGGGTCTGATATGAAACTCTCCGGTCTCCACCTCCTGCTGACCTACCAGTGTACCCACGAATGCGACCACTGCTTCGTGTGGGGCAGCCCCAGGCAGAGTGGCACTATGGGGTTGGCAGACATCCGCGAGATCCTGCGGCAAGCGAGCACTCTCGGGACCGTCGAATGGATCTACTTCGAGGGCGGCGAGCCCTTCCTCTACTACCCGGTCCTCGTCAGAGGCGTGGAAGAGGCAGCCGCTCGAGGCTTCCAGGTCGGCGTCGTCACCAACAGCTACTGGGCGACCACGGTGGAAGACGCGAAGGTGTGGCTAGAGCCTCTCCGGGGGCTGATTGAGGGTCTCTCGATCAGCAGCGACCTCTACCATTGGGAGGAGATGGTGAGCCAGCGTGCGAGGAACGCCCGCCACGCGGCGGAGGAGCTGGGCATCCCGAGCGGCACCATCAGCGTCGCGCAGCCCGAAGAAGACGATGCCTCCCTGGCCTCTCTGATGTACCGCGGGCGTGCCGCGGAGACGCTTGCTCCCAGCGCGCCTCATCACCCATGGCAGAGCTTCGAAGGATGTCCCTATGAGACCTTGCACGATCCGAGCCGGGTCCACGTCGACCCTCTCGGCCACGTCCATCTCTGCCAGGGTATCTCATTGGGCAACCTATTCCGCACGCCATTGATCGAGCTATGCGCCAGGTACGTGCCCGACGCGCACCCCATCGTCGGCCCCTTGCTCGATGGAGGGCCCGCAAAGCTGGCGCGTCATCATCGTATCCAACCCGCCAAGGCGTACGCCGACGCGTGTCATCTCTGCTACGAGACGCGCATGGCTCTGCGCCAGCGCTTCCCCGGTATCCTGGCGCCGGATCAGGTATACGGGCCGGCGGAGGGGTAAGCAGGATCGATGCTCTTTGAGCCCATCAGGTTGGGAGAGCTGCGAGTCAAAAACCGCTTTGTGAACGCGGCTACGTACGAGGCGATGGCCACAGAGGCCGGTGAGGTGACCGACGGTCTCGTGGAGAGATATCGGCGTCTCGCGCGGGGCGATGTGGGTTTGATCATCACGGGGCACGTCTACGTGCACCCTCTGGGACGAGGCGCGAGGTACCAGCTGGGCATTCACACCGACGATATGATCCCCGGCCTGGGGCGCCTAGCACAGGCCGTCCACCGGGAAGGGGGCAAGATCGTGCTCGAGCTGGCACACGCCGGGAGGCAGACGACAAGCGCACTGATAGGGGAGACCCCGCTGGGCCCCTCCAGCCGGGGCCACGATCCGGTCAACTTCGTGAGACCTCGGGCGATGAACGAAGGTCAGATCCACGAAGCGATCCGAGCCTTCGGCAAGGCAGCCGAGAGGGCAGCCGAGGCTCGTGTCGACGGCGTGGAGATCCACGCCGCCCACGGTTACCTGGTCAATCAGTTCCTCTCCCCCTTCTTCAACGTTCGAGACGACGGCTGGGGTGGGTCGGCCGAGAACCGCTTCCGCTTCCTGCGCGAGGTGATCCTGGCTGTCCAAGAGGGTTTGCCTGACCAGACGCCGATCCTGGTGAAGCTCAACACCCGAGACCACACCCCGCAGGAGGGCATCACCCCGCCCCTGGCCGCCACCTACGCGCGCTGGCTGGCCGAGCTGGGCATCGAGGCGCTGGAGGTGAGCTGTGGCTCGACGATCTACGCTCCCTTCGCCATGTGTCGCGGGGACGTGCCGGTCGACGAGCTGGTGCAGAGCCTCCCCTGGTGGCAGAAGCCTGTCGGGAGACTGACGATAAGCCGCTGGGTCGGGACGTACGACCTCGCGGGGGCCTACAACCTGGAAGCGGCCCAGCTGATCAAACCCGAACTGGGAGACATCCCCCTCATCCTAACCGGCGGCTTGCGCACCGTCTCCCAGATGGAAAGCGTATTGAGAAGCGGCATCGCGGACCTGATCGGCATGAGCCGCCCCTTCATACGGGAGCCCTGGTTGGTCAGGAGAATCCAAGAGGGAAGGACAGAAGCTGCCTCTTGCGTATCGTGCAACAAATGCCTCGCCGCCATCGCCAACGAGATGCCCGTGCGGTGCTACTATGCAGGCTTCCCCACATGACCTGCTGAAACCGAATCCGGTTTCGAGATCGTCATCGCACGGAGGAGCTTCTGGAGGGCTGAGAGACATAGCCTTCGCTACGGAAAGGCTCAGGATTCGGTGATCGGCACAGCCTACACGGAGATGCCGATCACGCCCTGGGAAACCGTATGCTGGGAGTCTGGGCCGCCAATCATCAGGAGAAACGACGGATATCGAGACAGAGGTGCCCTATGTATGCCACAGCAGAGGTGCGGTGGTTCTATCGCGGGCCGATTCCAGCCCAGGTAGGGACTTGGTTCGAGCGAGGCGCGGGGAGCGTGGAACGTGAGCCACCCCGCACGGATCGCTATCTCTGGCTTCCGGACAGCGATCGCCTGAACATCAAGCTGCGCGAAGGTCGGATCGAGATCAAGCGACGGGTGGGAGAGGCCAAAGAGACAGCGTTCTGCGAGCAGATGACGGGCATGGTGGAGGAATGGCGAAAGTGGAGCTTTGAGCTGGTCAGGCGGGATGCCCCCCGCTCACCCGCCACCTCCCCGTCCTCGGACTGGATCGCGGTCCGTAAGGAACGCCGCCTGCGCACGTATCAGGTGAAGGATGGCCAGACAGTGGTCTCACAGGCGAGGCGGGAGCCCCCAGCCCAGGGGTGCGAGCTGGAGCTGACCCAGGTCCACATCTCAGACCAGACCTGGTGGACGCTGGCTTTTGAGGCCTTCGGCGACGAATCCACGCTGCGAGACACGCTCTTGCTGGTGGCGGGACACGTCCTGAGCGCTGGCGAGCCGACTCCTCTGTCGGCCCGTGATTCCCACGGCTATGCAGCGTGGCTTTCCAACACGATCTCGAGGGAGGCACCACGATGACGGACAATCTGAGCATCGGCACCTGCAGCTGGAGGTTTCCCTCCTGGCACGGGTTGGTCTACTCCGCGCCGAAGGGCATCAACTACCTCCGAGAGTACGCCCAGCAGTACGACACGGTGGAGATCGACCGTTGGTTCTGGTCGCTGTTCGGGAAGGAGAGCGTGGTCCTGCCCAAGCCGTCCGACGTGGAGAGGTACCGCCGCTCCGTCCCTGACGACTTCGTCTTCACGGTCAAAGCACCCAACAGTCTCACGCTGACGCACTTCTACAGAAAGCGCAAGACGGATCCTATGGTGGAGAACCCTCACTTCCTAGCGCCGTCCCTGCTTGGCGACTTCCTCGCGCTGCTCGAGCCGCTGGGCACTACGCTGGGGCCGGTGATGTTTCAGTTCGGATACCTCAACAAGAAGATGGTGGACTCTCAAGAGGCATTTCAGAAGCTCTTACAAGCTTTCTGCCAACAGATGCCCACGGGATACCCGTACGCGGTCGAGGTGAGGAACGCCAAGTATATGAATCGATCGTACTTCGAGTTCTTGGCCCGCAACCAGCTGAGCCCCGTCCTCCTTCAGGGGTACTGGATGCCGGACATCACGGACGTCTATGCCCAGTGGCACGAGCTCATCAACCAGCACAACGTCGTGGTGATCCGCCTCCTGGGACCCGACCGGAAGGGCATCGAGGAACAGACGGGCAAACGCTGGGACCGCATCGTGGTCCCCAGGGACGAGGAGCTAGCGGCCATTGTGGCTATGACGGAGGACCTGCTGACGCGCGGGGTGACCGTCTATCTCAACGTCAACAATCACTACGAGGGATCGGCGCCGCTCACCATTGAGCGCATCCAATCGCTGCTCGGCGCCTAGACCCCTGGGGTCGACGCTCACCCCCTCCATCCGGTGTTTGTGTCGGCACCAGCGTTGCGTTATAATCCCCCTCACGCGCGCCGTTGGGCCGTGATCTCGTGACCCAGCGGCCACTCTCGTGATCGAGTGCGTACACAACGGAGGAGACAACACAACGATGAGAATCCGACCAGGAAGAACACGCTCCCTGTTTACAGGGATCATGATGCTCTTGGTGACGGTTGTCGGGGTCGTGATGATGAACCGCTTCGGAGGCCCGGCGGGCGGCGTCTTCGGCCCGTTCGTGATGATCTGGGTAGTCGTCGGGCTGGCCGGTGCCGCTATGGCGTTCTACAATGCCCTGAGCAAAGAGGGACTGCCGCTCTACGAGGTCAATGTCGAGGAAGAGAGGGGGGATCAGAGCGACGAAGAGGCGGGCCCCTTCTGCCCTCAGTGCGGGAAGCCCGTCGGAGCGGGCGATCAGTTCTGCCGTCATTGCAGTGCGTCGCTGGACACGTGAACCCAGCCCGGCCTGGACCGGTCATCAGGGCCGGCATCCCGCAAGCCCTCTGAACACAACGCATAGGAACAACGGAGAATCAACGTGACCAAAGAACCGCTCGGCGTCCTCATCCTGCACGGTTTCACGGCGAGCCTGGACTGCGTCAGGGGCGTGGCATCGGCCCTTGAGCCGCTGGGTTTCCCAACCCGCATGCCCGTTCTACGCGGGCACGGCGCCAAGTCACCCGAGGCCTTGCGAGGCGTCACCTGGCAGGACTGGGTGGCCGACGGCGAGGCCGCTTTTCGGGACCTGCTCACCGAGGTGGAGCAGGTCATCGTCTTCGGCCACAGCATGGGCGGCCTGGTGGCGCTCACGCTGGCCGCCGATTATGGCGATCTGATCGACAGCCTGGTGGTGGCCGCCGCCGCGGTGCAATTGACCTCACCACTGGCGCCGGGCCGACCCTTCTACGTCCTGGCCCCCCTGGTGGGGCGACTTCTCGACAAAATCGATATCCCGCCCGTCTACGCCGTCCCAGCGCTGGCCTTGCAAGACACCAACTACGCCTGGGCCCCCAGCGACGCCGTCCTCTCCCTGCTAGCGTTCAGCAAGCAAACGCGCCAACGGCTGTCCAAGGTGGAGGTTCCGACACTGATTCTGCAGAGCCGCAAGGATTCCACCGTGGCGCCGGAGAGCGCCGAGATCATCTACCGAGGCATCGCCACCCCGCCGGCACAGAAACAGATCACCTGGTTTGAGAAGACGGAGCACGAGATGTTCCGTGACTGCGAGCGGGAGACCGCTTGCGCTGCCGTGGCAAGCTGGGTGGAGAAGCGCAGCAACCGGGTTCAACCCTGACGGAGCTGCCAAGCTCACCAAGTCGCTTCAATCATCTCCCTTGGAGGTAGACATGGAAACCGTTCGACTGGTACTGATCGGCCTGGGCAACCTGGGACGCCGTCTCTGTCGGGTGCTGGAGGAGAAGAGGGGCTCTCTCCGCCAGCGCTACGATCTCGATCTCGTGCTGGTGGGGGCGGCCGATAGTCGCGGCGCCGCCTACGACCCGGTCGACGGCCTGAACCCGGGCCGAGTCGCGGACCTCAAGGCCGCAGGCGGCACCATCGCCGACTACCCCGACGCCGGCCGTGAGAACTGGCTGGCCCCGGCGCTGGTCGAGACCGCCCAGGCGGACGTGCTCCTGGAGGCATCGCCCGTCAACCTGGAGGCGGGCGCCGAGCCAGGCCTCTCCTGCATCCGCACGGCGCTGCGACGCGGCATGCACGTGGCCACGCCCAACAAGGGCCCTCTGGTGGTCGCCTATCAAGAGCTACACGAGCTGGCGGCGGCGCACGACGCGCAGTTACGCTTCGACGGCACGGTGGCCGGCGGGCTGCCCGCCCTCTACCTGGGCCAGCGAGACCTGCGCGGGGCAGTCATCTCCCGCCTGGAGGCGGTGCCCAACCTATGCACGGGCTACGTGATGGACATGCTGGCCGAAGGCATGAGCTGGGACGAGGCTACCGCCCGAGCTCACGAAGAAGGCGTCCTGGAGGGCGATGGCTCGTGGGACCTGGAGGGGTGGGATGCGGCAGCCAAGCTGGTGATCCTGGCCAATGCCGTGTTGTCCCAGCCGACCACGATGGACGACGTCGAGCGGACGGGCATCACCGACCTGGCGCCCGAGGAGCTTCAGTGCGCCCAAGAGCGCGGCAAGCGGTATCGACTGCTGGTCAGCGCAGAGCGGGAGGCGGATGGGAGCTACGCGCTATCGGTTGCGCCCGTGTCGCTCTCGCCGGACCATCCACTGGGCCGTCTGGGCCGTAAGCAGATGGGCATACTATACGAAACTGATATCTACGGCACCATAACGGCGATCATTGACGAACCAAGCCCTGTCCCCTCCGCCGCGACGATGCTGCGGGACGTCTTGGCTATGTATGTGTGAAACGTGAAGCGTAAAACGTGAAACGCAAGAAGCGTCTCAGGCGCCTTCTGGCTTGTGGCATCGTGTGTCACCTGGGGCTGATGGGGCTTGCAGGTTGTCTGCCCTCGGCCCAGAGGCAAGGCAAAACGACCTTGGAGCCATCGGCGACGGCCCCGGTGGCGCAGACCGGCGTGCCGAGCACCACGCTGTCGCCCTTTGCGCCGTCGGCTACGGCCACTCCCACGCCAACGAGGCAGACACAGCCCGCGACAGCACCCACGGACGCCACCGCGACGGCCACGGAGCGGCAACCCACAGCGAGCCCCGTGCTGGTCACAAGGACGCCGACCCCCTCGCTTGAGCCGAGCTCGACGGTCGTCAGCACCTCGACGCTGGCGGTCGCTGAGAGAGCCACAGCCAGCGCCCTGCCCCCGACAGCGACATCCCTCCCGATGCCCGAACCGAGCAACCCCCCACCAGACCCGACAGAGCCACCGGCGGCAGTATCCGTCTGGGAGGAAGAGGTCGTGCTCCAGACCTATGGCTGGCACGATGCCCTGGTACCCACCGAGCCCGGTGACCCGATCTATCCTTATCCGCGCCTGGCCTTCGAGGCCGTCGCGCCCCCAGCGCCCCGTCCCTACCGCGCCGTCGTGATCCAGAACCGGTACGTGCGCCTGACCGTGGTGCCAGAGCTGGGGGGAAGGATCTTGCGCTGGACCGATCGCGTCACCGGCCGTCAGCTCCTCTACGCCAACCCGGTGGTCAAGCCCACCCGTTGGGGCTATCGCGGCTGGTGGCTGGCCACCGGCGGGATAGAGTGGGCCTTCCCCACCGAGGAGCACGGGCTCAACGAGTACCGCCCCTGGCAGCACCAACTGCTGGGCAACGGCGTCCGAGTGTGGGACACTGAGGATCGGACCGGGATGACGGTCGAAGTGACGATTGAGCTGCAGGCGAGCAGCTCCGCCTTCAGCGTCACGCCGCGCATCGTCAACACCACCGCCGAGGCGCAATCGTACCAGTTCTGGGCCAACGCGATGCTGACGCTATCCGACGCGAACCGCCCCTCCCCAGGGCTGACGTTCGTGCTGCCAGACGACCGCGTGACAGTTCACGCCACAGCGGACGAGAGCCTCCCCGGTCCGGGGCAGGCCATGAACTGGCCGGTCCACAACGGACGAGACTTCAGTCAGTACAGCACGTGGGAGCGGTATCTGGGCATCTTCGCGGATCCCGCGCGGGCTAGCTTCTTCGGGGCCTACGACCGACAGACCGATCAGGGCCTGGTGCGGGTCTTCCCCCATCGTGTGGCGCAGGGCGTCAAAATTTTCTGCCTGGGCGATCTACCCTCCAGCTTGTGGACCGATGACGGCGCAGGAGCCCGCCCAGGCAGCTACGTCGAGCTGTGGGGCGGACTGACGCCGACGTTCTGGGACAGCTGGACCCTGCAGCCGGGAGGGAACGTGAGCTGGAGCGAGCAGTGGTACGCGGTCAGCGGCATCGGCGGCTACAACTGGGCGAACGAGGCCGCCGCCATACGATTGACGCCCTCCGGGGACTCGGCCCAGATCAGCGTATCCACCACACGCGCGCTGGATGGCACGGTCGTGCTGCGGCGTGGAGGTGCGGAGGTCGACCGTTGGAAAGCACAGATTGCCCCGGACCAGCCTTTCCAGGCCAGCGGGGGGCCGGCCAGTGGAGGAGACTGGGGCGTGCAGGTGGTGACCGAGGGTCAGATCGCAGCTCAGATGGGACCGTGAGCGACGCAATACTCAGCGCGCTGCAACACTGCCAGGACACTGATCTGCCGCCGAGCGCCTGGGGCACGTCGAGCTCTAGGAACTCGGTGCAGGCTTTGACGCCGAGCATCGAACCACATTGGAGCAACTACCATGAACCTTCCTTTTCCATGGGAGCTGGAACTGATCTACGCCGTGCAGAGCTTTCGTCTTCCGGCGCTCGACATCTTCTTCAAGTCGATCACGGCTTTAGGGAATGAGGATTTCTATTTCATCCTCCTGCCGCTGGTACTGTGGTGCGTCGACTTCGCCATCGGCGCGCGAATCGCCGCCGTCTTTCTGCTCTCGACTTACGCGAACGTCGGCCTGAAGGATCTGTTCGGGCACCCGCGTCCATTCGTCGACGATCCCTCGGTCAAGCTGTACGAGGTCGAGGGATACGGCTTGCCCAGCGGTCACGCCCAGCTCTCGGTCGTGATCTGGGGCAGCCTGGCCCACGCATTCAAGAGAGCATGGCTGTGGGTCGTCGCCAGCCTGCTAGCCGCTCTGATCGGTTTCTCGCGTATCTACCTGGGCGTCCATTTCCCAAGCGACGTGCTGGTCGGCTGGCTGATCGGGGCTCTTCTCCTGGCAGCCTACGTGGCTCTCCATCGGCCTATCGAGGCATGGTTGGCGGAGAGAAGACTTAGCGATCAATTGGCAATGGTCGCCGCGCTCGCCCTGACGCTGCTGCTGCTCCACGCGACGGAGAACGTAGCCAGTCTGACGGGCGTCCTATTGGGAGCGGGGGCGGGCATTGCGCTGCTGAGGAAGTACGTTGGCTACCGCGCCGGAGGCTCCCTGTGGAAGCGAGGGCTGCGCTACCTGCTCGGCAGCGCCGCGCTCCTCGCGCTTCGCTTCGGGCTCGAAGCCTTGTGTCCTGAGACACGTGGTGCACTCCAGCTGACGCTCCGCTTCTTGCGCTACGCCATTCTGGGGGTCTGGATCGGCCTTGGGGCGCCCTGGTTGTTCAACAAGCTCCACTTGACCCCAGGCGCAGCATAACGACCTTCGAGCCGATCAGGTCTGCGTCTTACGCGTCAAGAGCCACAGCCCGGCCGCGGATATCAGCAGCACGGCAGTGCTGATCAGGGGGACCCCGGTCCCTCTGGCAAACAGCGGCAGTGCCGGGGGGCGGCTCGTGGCAGTCGGACTGGGCGGCAGCGGCGTCGGCGAAGGCATCTCCGTCGCGGTAGGTCTTGCGGTGGGGGATAACGTCGGGGTTGGAGTAGGCATCGGCGTCTGTGTCGACGTCGGGGTGGCTGCTGTTGGCGTGGAGGTAGGCGTCTCGGTAGGCAGGCTGGTGGCGGTGGGCGTCGAAGAAGGGACGGGAGACGGCGTCAGCGTGACAGCCGGCGAGACAGCGTCGGTGGGCGCCACCACCGGCGTCGCCGTCAGCCTGGCAGCCCCCGTCGCCGTGGGGAGCACTATGTCCGTCGTCTCCTCCACCAGAAGGTACGTCGGCCCACCAATGATGCAGCCGAGGTGCTCGTCGGCGCAGCGGGCACCCGGCAGGGTAAGCCCGTATTGACCGGTCTGCGCCTCAATCACGCGCTCCGCACCGGTCTGGTCGATCAGGCGGGCCTGAGGCGCCAGGGCCGGCAGCGAGATCGAGACATCGCTGCCGGTACGCGCCCAGAGGACGCGTGTGGTTGCCCCCCCCTGCTCCAAGGTGACGACCTGGTAGCGCCCGTAGCGCTCCTCGCGGGCCCGGCTCGTACCAGCATAGTGGGTCGTGATCAACTTGTAGGCGTCGAAGGCCGGACGCCGGGAGCCATCGGGGCGAATCAGGCCAAAGGGCTCGCCCCCCGGCGGCAACCCGACATCCTTCAGCTTGTAGACCGCCACCCGCTGCGCCCCGGCGCTCAAGGCAAGCGCAAAGCTCTGCAGAAGGAAACTGGCCTGCTCCTCCAGGCTGACCCGCCATCGTGGTCGCACGAGGGGCCACTGTGGGTCGCTGTCGGGCGAGGCGTTGGTCTCGTTGACCCAGATCGGCTTCTGCAGGCCATAGGCGCGCAGGGCAGCCCGCGTCTCATTGATGATATAGGGCACGGATTCGGTCTGGAAATAGATGTGGACGCTGACGGCGTCGAAGTAGTAGCCGTGCTGCGCCGCGGTCGGATCCTGAACCACGTGCCCCAGAAAGCGCCGCAGGTAGTCGCGATCGTGCCAGAAGGTCAACCCGGCCAGGTGAATCTGGACGTCGGGATCGACCTCGTGAGCAGCGAGGTAGGCCACCTTGAGCAGGCGATAGTAGTCCGCCATGGCGCCACACCACTCGTTACCGTACGTCTGCACGTCGATGTCCGGCTCGTTCCAGATCACCCAGCGTCCGACGCGATCCCCGTAGATGGTGACCACGCGCCGCACGAAGGCCGCCCAGAGATTGTGGGGATCGTCCACAGGGAGGTCGAGCCCGCGGGGCACACCACAGCCCGGCGTGCCCTCGGTGGCCCAGGCCGGGGTATGCTTCAGCAGCCCGACCACCTCGCGTCCCTGCTGGGCCGCCTGCTGGAGCCATTCATCCGGCACGTGATAGCCGTTCCACTCGTCGGGACCGCCAGGCTGCAGCTCCGACCAGTAGAAGAGAACGCGGTCCCAGCCGACGCCCGCCTCGGCGGCGGCCACCGGATCGCGGAAGGCCTCCACAGCGCCGAAGCGAACGTCCGGGGGCCCACCCTGCGCGACGACGGGCGCAGCAGGCAAGCAGCAGTGCGTCAGGGCCAGGAGCAGAAGAAGGATCTTCTGAATACCTCGGCGGGTGGAGTCCGCAGATCGCCGGATCCCCAGCAGGCCGGCGCGCACTCTCCGCCGCAGGGATCTGGAAGACTTCCGGAACAGGCCTGCAAGACGGCTACGCAAGGCTACAATCATCGTGACTCCAGGACCTCCGCCTGATACCAAGCCCAGAAGCGCTCCATGCCCTCTCGGACGGGCACCTGGGGATCATAGCCGAGGAGCCTGCGAGCCTTGGTGATGTCGGCGTGGGTGATGGGCACGTCGCCGGGCTTGGTGGGCTCCTGGACGATGAGGGCCTCCCGCCCCACGACTTGCTCCACCAAGTGGATGAAGCCGCTCAAGGAGATCGTCTCCCCCCGTCCCAAGTTGATCAGTTCGTAGGGCAGCTCGGCATCGAGAGCGGCCAGCACGCCGGAGACGATGTCGTCGATGAAGGTGTAGTCCCGCCGCGAGCTCCCGTCGCCGAACTGACGGAGCGTATGGCCCTCCGCGATCCACTTGGTGAAGAGATAGGGCGCCATATCGGGCCGGCCCCGCGGGCCGTAGACGGTGAAGAAGCGGAGACCGGTGCAGCTGAGGCCGTAGAGGTGGTGATAGGTGTAGGCCAGCACCTCTTTGGCCACCTTTGTCGCAGCGTAGGGCGAGATAGGACGGGTGACCACGGCGTCCTCACGGAAGGGGACCGGGTTGCTGGCGCCATAGACCGACGAGGACGAGGCGAAGACGAACGACCGCACGTCGTGACGACGGGCTCGCTCCAAGACGTTCATCGTCCCGCGCACGTTGACGGACTCGTAGAGCTGGGGCTGCTCGATGGAAGCGCGGACACCGGCCATCGCCGCGATGTGACAGACCTTGTCGAAGCCGTGGTCATCGAACAGCTTGACCAGAAGCGACTCATCGCGCACGTCGCCCTCGACCAAGTGATAGCGGCGGTGCTCATGCGCCGTCTCGACGTTGGCCCGCTTGCGCGCCGGGTCGTAGTAGGCGTTGAAGTTGTCGAGCCCGACGACCTCGTCGCCGCGGGCCAGAAGCGCCTCGCCCACGTGACTGCCGATGAAGCCAGCCGCACCAGTCAACAGAACCTTCATGCTATCACTCCGATCGTGCTAATCGATGTCACAAGAGAGACGGATCGCAACAACTCACCTATGCTCCCTGGCAACCATTCATCTTCTGCTCCCACGCTCCAGCCGGATTGGGCCGCCTTCCGCCCGTCATCCAGCGCTTTCGGGGAAGCACCGCGGGTCACAGACCCGCTCAGAGCAAGAGATGGACACTTACGCTCCAGGCACCACCTGGATTGCGAATCCAGCTGGAGCAAGGACGACAGTCGTGCGAACGGTTAAACCGATTCCGACAGATGCCCTTCCGTGCATCGTCCTTCTTCAAGCGCGTGGGGAGTTACCCTCAGGCCTCTACGGCTGGTCGGATATCCTGGACGTTCAACTGGAGCCGCCGCTGTCCGCGCCACTCGTTAAGCTCTAGATGGTAAGCGACGTCGACCAAGCGCGGCAGACGACCGACCCACGCTCCCTGTCGGAAGGCAATGGCATCCCACGCCGCCACACCATCGGAAAGCGTTAACTTGAGGTGTTTGCCCTCCCGACCGACCGCCCGACAGCGCCGCACCTGCGCCGCCCGACTGACGAAAAGCGGCTGCTGGTTGCCACAGCCGCAGGGCTCCAGCCGCGACAGGCCTTCGAGTAGATCCCACGACATCTCAGATAGCGGAGCCTGCGCGTCGATGGTCAAGACGGGCGTCAAGTCATCCTCGCCGAGCTCCTCGGCGGCCATGGCTTGCAGCCGCTGGGCCAAGGGCTCCAGGTTCTCGTTAGCGACCTCGAACCCCGCCGCTGCGGCGTGCCCACCGTAGCGGAGCAGCAGATCCTCGCAGGCCTCCAGCGCCTGGGTGATGTGGAACGCGTCGATGGAGCGGCAGGAACCGCGGCTGGTCCGCTGCCCCATCTCCACCACCACAGCCGGGCGGTAGAACTCATCCAGCAGACGACTGGCTACCAGGCCGACGATGCCGGGGGGAAACTCGGGGGCGGCGGCGAAGAGCAGCAAGCCGTCATCCCTGGCCTCCAGCACCAGCTGGCGGGCGGCATTGTGCGCCTGGCGCGTGAGTCGCTGCCGTTCCCGGTTGAGCCCATCGAGCGTCACCGCTAGGCTCTCGGCCTCGGCCGAGTCCTGGGTAACGAGCAAGCGATAGGCCATCTCTGCCTCGGCCAGCCGGCCGGCGGCATTGAGCCGTGGGCCCAGCACGTAGCCAATGGCTGTGGCGTCCACCGCCCCGGGCTTCAGACCGGCCTGCCGGCAGAGCGCGCGGAGTCCGGGCCGCTCCATGGCGTTGATGCGCTCCAGCCCGCGACGGACCAGGGCTCGATTCTCGCCGCGCAGATCGACGACATCGGCGACGGTACCCAGGGCGACCAGATCGAGAAGATCGTCCTCCCTCAGCGAGACCTCCAGATCGTTGACCGGGGTCTGTCGGTGACTGCGCAGCAAGGCTTGAGCCAAACGATAGGCGACGCCGACCCCGGCCAGCGTGTCGCGTCGCTGACGAGAAGCCCTATCGGCGGAGGGCGCCGTTCGCTTGGGATCGATGATGGTCACAGCGTCGGGCAGCTGCAGGCCGAGGGCGTGGTGATCGGTGATCACCACGTCCAGCCCCAACTGGTTAGCGGCCGCGACCTCATCCAAGGCCCGGACGCCGCAGTCGACGGTGATGATCAGGCTGACGCCATCCCGTGCCAGGGCCTCCAAGGCCGGCTCGTTCAGCCCGTAGCCCTCCTCCACCCGGTGGGGGATATAGGGTCGGACCTGGCCGCCCAGCGCCTCCAGCGTCTGCACGAGCAAGGCCGTCGCGGTGACCCCATCAGCGTCGAAATCCCCATAGACAGCGAGAGGCTCGCCACGACGCAGCGCCCGGCGGACACGGCTGACAGCCTTGTTCATCCCTGGCAAAGCAAAGGGGTTGGCCGCGTCATCCTCGCCCTCAAGAAAAGCAGCGACAGCTTTGGGATCGGTGATCCCACGATTATGGAGGGCCTGCACCAACAGGGGATGGAGGTTGGGGAACTGGTCTCGGTGACGCTCAGGTGCCAGTGGAGCTACCTGCCAG
>CAZEQC010000067.1:0-18443 GCA_964514285.1 uncultured Anaerolineales bacterium
GCCCTCGACAGCGTGGGGGCTGACGGCCTTGCCGAAGGGCGCGTGGCGCAGACTGTCGCCGTGATTGACCAGGACGAGGGTGCCGGAGCCCCGGAAGACGGCGTAGCCGTCGGCCGTGGCATCGTAAAGGCCGACGCTGGTGGTCCCGTCGACGTAGCTGACGACGGGGGCACCCAGGCGGAAGGCGTCGGCGTCGGCATCGCCCACGTTGCTCGGGTCGACGGCGCCCCACCAGTTGTGCGTGGCGTCGATGGTGCCGCCGCTGGCGTCCACACCGGTGTTGAAGTTGGAGACGTTGTTGGCGTAGGCCGTCAGCGAGCCTCCCGAGACGCTGAAGGCTGTGTCGACGTTCTGGATGGTGAGTCCGGTGATGACGTTGTCGCTTCCCGTGTTCGTGATCATCGCGCCGCTCGTGCCAGCCCCGTCGATGATGGTCTTGCTGACAGCGCCGGTGGAACGAATGGTCAGGTTCGAGTCGTCCAGCGTGAGGGGCTGATTGTAGGTGCCCTCCGCCACGCTGATGGTGTGCCCGCTCTGCGTGCTGCTGTCGTCGATCGCGGCCTGGATGGTGGTGAACGTGTCGCCGGTGTCGAGGTTGATGACGGGCTTGCCGTCTGTGCTGATCGGGCGGCCGTGGGGCGGCTCTCCGTCGAGCCAGGGGCTGTGGGGGCCGCCGCCCTCGATGGAACCGCCGGGTCCGTCCTCACCCCACCAGTTGAGCCGCGCATCCACGTCGCTGTTGCTATCATTTCTCAGCTCGTAGTTCGTATTTCCCACGATGGTATTGTTTCGCAGCGTGATGCCGGAGGCGGGGGAGTCGACCCAGACCCCGGCCGAGCCCGCGTATTTTGTGTCATCCTCATCGTTATTGTCGCGGATGGCGTTCCCCTCTACCGTGACACCGCTGGCGTTGGCTATGAGCAGCCCGATGGCGGCGTTGTCGTAGATCTCGTTGTCGAGGACGAGCGTGTCGTCGGCACCGTAAAGGTAGAGCGCTCCGTTCTCGCTCCTGCAGTTGTGGATGGTGTTCCCCTGCACGGTGGCGTGGCTGGCGTAGATCGTGATGCCGTCCTGGGCCACTGCGCGCACCACGTTGTCCTTCACCAGGCCGCCCGTGCTGCCATCGTCCTGGTCTCCAAGTTTGATGCCGTCGTTATTGGGGACGTCGTAGACCAGGTTGCCGATGATGTCGATGTTGGTCGCGCCGTAGCAGTAGATGGCCGCGTTCTCGGAGTAGATATCGCGGGCCTCGTTGTAGCGGATGACGCCGTTGCTGGAGCACGAGAGGTTGAAGGCGTCCTGGGCAATCTCATAGGCGTAGTTGTAGGCGATGACCACGCCGTCTGAGTACTTGATCTGGATTCCCTCGTCTCCGCCGGTGTTCAGATCGTCGTAGAGGATGTTGTAGTGGAAGAGGAGGTCGTCAGCCGAGCCGTCCTCCTCCACCATGTCGCCCGTGCCGCCGGTGATGGTGAAGCCATTGATCTCGACGCCGCTGGCCGCGACGACGATGACGGCGGAGGCGGATTCTTCGGCGTCGATGATCGACTCAGCCCCGGAGCGGCCGCCCTGGCTGGGGCGGGGGTCGACGTTCGCTTGGGCCCCGAGCAGCGTCAGCGTATTGTCAATGATCACGCTCTCGACGTACCTGCCCGCCGCCACGTGGACCGTGCCACCGGCGTCCGTGGCGTCGATGGCGGCCTGGAGGGTGGCGAAGTACGCATCTCCGTCGTCATCGACGTACCCGGCGTCGTCGTCGACGTAGGTCTCGTCGTGCGCCGCTCGCACCGGCAGCGCCCCAAGGCTCAGCGCCACCGCCGTCAACGTCAGCCAGATGAGTGTCAGTCGCTTCAGCCGTCCGATCGTCAAGGTCATCGCTGTTTACCTCGCCTGCCCCTGTTCGTTCATTGTTCCCTTTCGCTTCTCGCGCTTGCTGGGTTGATCTGGTTCTTCAGCCAGGCTTGGCGCCCCGGAGCTTCCCTACTCTAACTGTACAGTGTGGCTATTAGTACCACGTAACCGAGTTATTAAAACGGTATTAAGAAGCAGGATGGGGGCTCCGCGGATCCGGCGTGCGGAGCGATCTCGGACCTGCTGAGGTCGGTCCTATTCGTCTAAGACGGGAATACGTGGTACACTGGGGGCGGTATGTCGGGGAGAGCTAGGCCGGAGGGTATGACGACGTGAGACACCTGATCGTGAACGCTGTCCTGGTGATACAGATCCTGTTGATCGGCGCGGGGGCTGTCAGCCCATCTCTCTCGCCATGGGCCGCGCTGGCCTCGCCCGCTGCCGACCACGGATGGCGCGTGGCCCGGGTCTACGTCGAGGACAGGCAGCACCTGGACGCGGTGGCCGGTGAGCTGGACA
This sequence comes from uncultured Anaerolineales bacterium, assembly GCA_964514285.1. GTDB lineage: Bacteria > Chloroflexota > Anaerolineae > B4-G1 > B4-G1 > SKLM01. The sequence goes on from CAZEQC010000067.1 coordinate 2,371, forward strand.
TCTGGGAGGTCCATCGCCGGGAGGGCTACGTCCTCGCTGCCCTGACGCCGGAGCAAGAGCGCTGGCTGCGGGGTTTGGGCTACCGGGTGGTGCCTGACGCAGGAACGACCGCAGCCCTGGAGGCGGCCGCCGCGCTCGATCCACGGTACTACTACTTCGACCAGCAGCATCCCAACGCAGAGGACCGCCACGTCGTCGATCTCCTGCAGGAGATCAACGGCCGCTATCCCGATCTAACCGAGCTGATCGACGTCGGCGACGCCTGGATGGCGGACCAGCCCGGTGAGCCCCACCGCGACCTCTGGGTGCTGCGGGTGACCAACGAGGACCCGGCCCACGGCGATGTCGCGGACAAGCCGCCCTTCTTCCTCTCCGCCGCCATGCACGCCCGCGAGGTGGCCACGACGGAGCTCGCCATCCGCTACATCCTGTACCTCACCGACGGGTACGACGGCGCGGGGGGCTACGGCACGGATCCCGACGTGACATGGCTGGTCGATCACCACGTGGCCTACGTTATGGTGATGCACAACCCCGACGGCCACGTGGAGAACGAACGGAACACTTACAACTTTCGCCGTAAGAACATGGACTGGGATGACGACTGCACCTATTCCCAGTACTGGGGCGTCGATTTGAACCGCAACCATAGCTTCCTCTGGGGTTGCTGCGGCGGTTCCAGCGGCAACTCGTGTGGTGAGACCTACCGCGGCCCGGGCCGCGCCTCGGAGCCGGAGACGGAGGCTTTCGAGCGCTTCTTCACCACGGTGATGGAGGATCAGAACGGGCCCAACGGCGATGACGAGATCGCCCCAGCCTCGCCGATCACGACCACGGGCATCTTCATCAGCCTCCACAGCTACGCCGATATGGTGCTCTGGCCGTGGGGTTTCGACAACTACGGCGACGCGCCCAACCACGCCGAGCTGCGCACCATCGGCCGGAAGCTCGCCGCCTACAACGGCTACCAGCCGGCGGGGAGCATCGGGTACGATGTCGATGGTGCCACCGATGACTGGGCCTACGGCACCCTGGGCGTTCCCTCCTTCACCTTCGAGGTCGGGCCCAAGCCCGACGGCTGGTCAGCCTGCAGCGGGTTCTTCCCGGCCTACGAGTGCATCGACGGCTACGCCGGTCGCGACTTCTGGGCGGAGAACGGGCCGGCCTTCCTCTACGCCCACCGGATCGCCGGGGGTCCTTACCGCACCGCCTACGGCCCCGACGTAATGGACGCGACCATCAGCCCGACGGGCCGCCTCACTGCCACGCTGACGGACCTTCGCTATCCAGGCGACGCCCCGGAGCCCATCGCCGCGGCTGAGTATTTCATCGCTGGCGCGTCAGCCGACGGTCCTGGCGAGCCGGGCAGCGGCACGCCTTTGAGCCCCGCCGACGGCGCCTGGGGGGAGCTGAGTGAGGAGGCCGTGGCGCAGCTGGACGTCTCGCAACTGGCGTTCGACCGACACCTGATCCTGGTGCGCGCGCAGAACGACGAGGGGGTCTGGGGCCCCTTCAGCGCCGTCTTCGCCTCGGTCGGGCAGCGGTTCTACCTGCCGCTGATGGCCAAGGAGTAGCTGCGTCTGCCCCTTGGCTCGTTGCGGAAGCAGAGCAGGATCGCATCAATCGTCATCTAGTGCCGCGTAGAGGTCATCCACCGAGTCAAAGACTTGGTGCTCTCCGGCCTCAAGCTCATGGCAGGCGCGACGGACCTGCTTCTGAGTCTCCGGCGTCCAGTACCAGAACTGCTCACAGTCGATCAAGTTCAGATCGGCGGCGATCTCCATCTCGCTGTGGGTCAGACCCTCGTGCTCCTCTATCTTCTGCTTGATCCGAGCAACCTCCTCGGGGCGAATGACCTTGTTGAGGTGGACCTCTTCGTCTTCCGCAAGCCCAAGAAGTTGCTTGACCTGGGAAGAGAGGGCGTCGGATCGGACTCTTTCTAGCGTAGGCATATGTTCTCCTTCCTTCATAGGTCGGCTCTGCACGATATCGTAGCACGATAGAGGATCGTTGCTAATGTATCTGAGCCAAGGTGCGTGATTCGGACGGCGCTTACAGGATAGACAGACATCCTGTCAATCCTGTTAATCCTGTCCAGCACCGTCTTTCCCGCGCGATCCCCGCGACGCCTTGCGCCGCTTTCCTATCCGACGTAAAATGGCCCCGCACTTGGCGTCGTTTGACCATCTTTCAATGGAGCCAACCATGAAACCTTTCTACCGTTGGTACGTGGCTGCCGTCATGTTCCTCTTCCTCCTCCTCCACCAGGCCGACAAGCTCCTCGTCGGGCCGCTGACCACGTCCATCATGGAGGATTTCCAGATCAACGAGGCGCAGATGGGCGCCGTCTCCAGCCTCGCCATCGTCGTCGCCTCCCTGCTCTATCCGCTGTGGGGCTACCTCTACGATCGCTACGCCCGGGCAAAGCTCCTGGCGCTGGCCTCCTTCATCTGGGGCTCGACCACTTGGCTCAATGCCCTGGCGCGCAGCTTCGGCGTCTTCATGATCACCCGCTCCAGCACGGGCATCGATGACTCGAGCTACCCCGGCCTCTACAGCCTGCTTTCCGACTACTTTGGGCCGCGGCTGCGGGGCAAGGTCTACGGGGCCATGCAGATGTCCGGCCCGCTGGGCTTCATGGCTGGGACCGTGCTAGCGACCACGTTGGGCGGCACGTGGGGCTGGCGGGGTGTCTTCTTCCTTACCGGGGGGATGGGCGCGGTGTTGGCCGTGCTGATCTTCTTCACCGTGCGAGAGGTGCGCCGGGGGAGCGCCGAGCCGGAGCTGCAGGGCTTGGAGGAGACGGGACGCTACCGCATCGACTGGGAGACGGCGCGGGGGCTGCTGCGCAACCGGACCCTCCTGCTCTTGATGGCGCAGGGGTTCTTCGGCGTCTTCCCCTGGAACGTACTGACCTTCTGGTTCTTCCGCTACCTGGAGACCGAACGGGGCTACACCTCCGGCCAAGCGATGACGGCCATGCTGGTGGCCATCGTCACCATGGCAGCGGGCTTCGTCGTCGGTGGGTCGCTGGGCGACGCCTTCTTCAAGCGCACGCCGCGCGGGCGGGTGCTGGTCGGCGCCACCGGCGTGCTTGCAGGAGCCGGCTTCCTGCTCGCTACGATGAACGTGCCCGCCGACAACACTGCCCTCTTCGCCGTGCTGATGGCCTTCACCGGCCTGACCATGTCGATCGCCTCGCCCAACGTCATGGCCACCGTCCACGACACCACCGTGCCCGAGGCGCGCAGCACCGCCCGCTCCATGCACAAGCTGGTGGAGGATGGGGGCGCGGCGCTGGCGCCGTACCTGGCCGGCGTCATCGCCATGCGGGCCTCGCTCCACACCGCCATCCTGACCATCTGCATCAGCACCTGGGTTATGTGCGCCATCCTCTTCGCCCTCACCGCCCTGGTGGTGCCCGACGACGTGGAGAGGCTTCGAGGGACCATGCAACAGCGCGCCCAGGAGGCGAGGCAGCGTGCCGCCTGATACATCCGTCGGCGTCGGCATCATCGGCCTGGGCGTGCGCGGCCTATATTGCATCGCCCGCCACATGGTGAGCGGTCCCCCTTCCCGGACCGGCTTCAGGGTCGCGGCCCTCTGCGACCGGAACCAGCAGCGCATGGTCGAGGCCCAGGCCGCCATCCAGCAGGAGGGGACGGACCCGCCGCGGCTCTACGACGACGGCCGGCGTCTGATCGACGACCCCGACGTCGATCTAGTGGTCATCACCTCCACCACCGATACCCACCGCCGCTTTGCGGTCCCGGCGCTCCACGCCGGCAAGAAGGTCTACTGCGACAAGCCGCTGGCCCAGAACGCGGAGGACGCCGCGGCCATCGTGGAGGCGGAAGCGGAGAGCGGGAACCCGCTGATCATGGGCTTCACCCGTCGCTACGAGTCGGCCTGGCTGCGGGCCTACGACCTGCTCCAGAAGGGCTTGATCGGCGACCTGGTGATGCTCCAGGTGCGGGACGTGATCCCCTACCACCGCTACCTGACCGCCTGGTGGCGGCGTCGCGCCTGGTCCGGCGGCGCCCTCAACGACAAGGGCTGCCACCTCTTCGACGTCTTCAACTGGTTCACCGGCACCCGGGCGGTGCGGGTGCACGGCTTCGGCGGCCGCTCGGTGATCGAGCCCGATCCCGACGCGCCCCCGCGGTGTCGCCTCTGCCACCGCGACTGCCCCTACCGCCGCCGCGAGCCGGAGAGCGGCGCGCCGGCGGCCGTGGACCTGATGGCCCATTTCGGCCCCTCCTGGCTGGCGGAGGACGAGGAGCGGCACATGGACGACGTCTGCGTCTACGCGCCCGGCGCCGATCTTTACCACAACGCCAGCATCCACGTCGCCTACGCCAACGGCGTCATCGCCTCCTACTTCTACACCATCTTCGGGCCGCCGGCCGAGGATCAGGAGACGCTGGAGCTGGTGGGCACCCGGGGGCGCCTGATCCTGACGCGGCAGACGGGCGAGCTGGACGTCGTCACCGACCACGGTGAGACCCACCGGGTGCTCGACTGCCGGGGCGAGCACTTCGGGGACTCCCACTTCGGCGCCGACGTCGCCCTGGTGGAGGAACTGCGGCGGTTCGCCCGCGGAGCAGAGCCCAGGGTCTCGGCCCGGGCCGGGCTGGAGGCGACGCGCATGGTGATGGCCGCGTTGCGGTCGATGGACACAGGGGGCGTCACCGTGGTGATGGAGGCGATCCCTGATGCGCGGGTATGACGGGCTGACCGCCCTCTACGGCGACCTCCACAACCACTGCGGCATCTCCTACGGCCACGGCGACCTGGAGACCGCCTTCCGCAACGCTCGGGAGCAGCTCGACTTCTGCTCGGTGACCGGGCACGCCCTGTGGCCCGACATGCCCGAGCCCGATCCGACCATCGACACGATCGTCGACTTCCACCGGGAGGGCTTCGCCCGGCTGCGCCAGCGCTGGGCCGCGGTCCAGGAGACGACGGCCGCCTTCCACCGGCCCGGGGACTTCGTCACCTTTCTCAGCTTCGAGATGCACAGCTGCGCCGATGGCGACTACACCGTCGTCTATCCCGGGGGCGAGGGCGAGATCCTGGACGTCGCTGGCCTGCCCGACCTCCGGCGGCGGCTGAAGGCGCTGCACGGCCAGGGTGTGGAAGCGATGGCCTTCCCCCACCACATCGGCTACAAGCGCGGGCAGCGCGGCATCAACTGGGACGCCTTCGACCCCGCCGTCTCGCCCGTGGTGGAGATCATCTCCATGCACGGCTGCAGCGAGGCCGACGAGGGGCCGCGGCCCTTCCTCCACGTCATGGGCCCGGCCGACCACGCCAGCACGATGCGGCACGGCCTGGCGCAGGGCCACCGCTTCGGCGTCATCGGCTCGACTGATCACCATAGCGCCCACCCCGGCAGCTACGGCCGGGGCCGCGCCGCTGTCTGGGCCGCGGCCAACACCCGCTCCGCCATCTGGGAGGCCCTGTGGGCGCGGCGGACCTACGCGCTGACCGGCGACCGCATCGCGCTCCGCTTCGCCGTCAACGGGGCACCGATGGGCGCCGTGGTCCCCGGGGCCGAGCGGCACGAGAACGCGCGGGGCGAGGACGCCCTGCTCAAGATTGCCGTGCACGTGGTCGGCGGTGCCCCCATCGACTGCGTCGACGTGATCAAGAACAACACCCTTTGGCGCCGCGTCTCCCGCTGCGACGTGCCGGACCGCCGCCAGGACGACGGTACCGTCCGCACCAGGCTCTTCCTGGAGGTGGGCTGGGGGGAGCGGGGCGTGCGCGCCGATTGGGACGTCCGCTTCGGCGTCAGCGCCGGGCGCGTGCTGGCGGTCGAGCCGCGCTTCCGCGGCCCGGAGGTCGTGGCCCCCACGGAGGTGGACGGGGCGTGGGACGACGTTCCGCTGTCTTGCTGCCGGCGCGAGGGGCGAGGGGTGCGCTTCCAGACCACCACCTTCGGCAACCCCAACAACCGCACGCCGGCCACCCAGGGCGTCTGCCTCGACGTCGAGGTGCCGTTGACGGCGGAGGTGTGGGCGGAGATCAACGGGCGGCGCGTCGCCCATCCGCTGGCCGAGCTATTGGAGGGGGCCCGCGCCGGGCGCCTGGGCAAGATCGCCTCGCCGGCCTACCGCTTCCACCGCGCGCCGCGCCCATGGGAGCTCGATTGGCGGTTCGCCCTGGAGGACGAGGGGAAGCCGGGCGACGTCTACTACGTCCGCGTCCGCCAGCTCAACGATCAGTGGGCCTGGAGCTCACCGATCTGGGTGGGGTAGCCCCTACGGTGGCTCGTCGTTCCAGGCAGCTCGTCGCCCGGGAGAGTAGCTTGTCGTTCGGATGAGTAGGTCGTCGTTGTGAACAAAAGCTCGTCGCGGGTCTTTGACCCGCGACACAGGGGGTGGGGGATGGCGGGGTCGCAGATTCCTTGGAGCTAGCGATGCTCTGGAGCCGAAGCCAGTCTGGAGCAGCAAGCGGTCATTTGACACACCGCTTCCCCTCCATTATGATGCGTTTGGCCGGATGATACCGGCCCTCGGCGCTCGTTGGACGGCAGTGAGCTCACGCCACGAAGCGCTGCACGCTCGTGCGACGCTGCGAGGCTTCGGAGAAGGAGGCCGTCACACGGTCGACTTCGCTCATCGTTCTGCAGGAGGTCTGCTATGCCACTCTTTGGACGTCCCAACGTGGGGAGGTTGAAGGCGAAGGGGAAGATCGAGGCGCTCTACAAGGCTTTGATCTCAAGGGACGACGAGCTGATGGAGGAAGCGGGCCAGGCCTTGGTGGATATCGGGGCCCCTGCAGTTGGCCCCATGCTTCAGGCCGCTCACAAACACGGCTATGGCTTCAAGCACGGTAAGGGCGATTGTCTGCTCTCAGTCGTAGACGTCCTAGTCGCTATCGGTCCCCCTGCTGTGGAGGCCCTGGTGTCGGCCGTCGACGATCCGACCAGCGACACGTTCGTGGCGGTCAGTGCGCTGGGTAGAATCGGGGACCCGCGCGGTGGCGACGCCCTGTTGGCCGTCGCCAAAGACGACAGCGCCGAGAATCGGCGGGCCCGCCCGGTGGCGCTGGGGGCCGTGGCCGATCTGGTTGGACTGCGAGCACAAGAGACGCTTATTGCTGCCTTGGACGATGAGAGCTCCATTCGCGACACAGTCCAGCCGACGGCGGCTCGCGAGCTGGGGAAGATCGGTGACGAGCGTGCCATCGAGCCGTTGGCCCGCGCCAGCATGAGCGAGGACACTCAGGTACAAGCGGCTGCTTTCGCCTCGTTGGGCAAGATCGCCGTTCGCCTGAAGGATGCTTCCTCCCGCGAGGCTATTCGCTCGGCCTTGAAGCGCGGTTTGGATGGCAAGGTTCGGATGCGTGCCGCCGCCGCTCTGGCGGCAATGGGCGATTCGCAGGGTTTCGACGTGCTGGCCGCGATCCTCTGCAGCCGTGACAGCGTGAGTACGCGCTGTCTTGCCGCTTGGTCTCTGGGTGAGACACGCACCGCCGCCGCTGCAGAAGCGCTGGTTCGCGCTCTGGGTGCCGAGCTCACTGCTGACAGCGTCCGCGAGGCGCTGACGAAGATCGGACAGCCTGCGGTGAAGCCGCTTCTCTCTGTCCTGCGAGATGGCAGTGGGCTCAAGGATCCGAAGTCCAACGCCGCTGCGGCGGTGCTGGTCAGAGTCGGTGCGCCGGCCGTGGGACCGCTCGTGCGCAGCCTGGAGGACGGCAGTGTCCAAGAGCGCCGGTGGGCCCCGCTGATCCTGTCGCAGATCGGCGATGAAGGAGCTGTGGAACCGCTCGTCGCCGCCCTCGACGATGAGGATCCGGGCGTCCGCATAGCCGCCGCCCATGCCCTGGAGACCATGGTGCCGGGGGCATCGTACTATCGATGCAGCCGGTGTGGCAAGGGTTTCAAACTGAGCATTGCGATGGATGCCAAGACGACGGTGATGCGCTGTCGCTCATGTGGACTGAGCGTGTGCGAGTCGTGCGGCGAGTGGGACCAGGTGAAGGGATCGACGTGCGCCCGCTGCGGCGCGACGGCGTTGTGGGAGAAGCAGCTGACCGTACCGCTGTAGTCTTGAGGGTTTCGGTCGGGAGCGCTCAATCGAGCGAGGGGGAGGGTGATGTTCAACCGTGCAGCGTATCGCAATTCTAGGCCGGGCGGCATCGGGGTGCTCCAGGTCGTCGGTACGGGCGGGAGTCCTTCGCGCGAGGGGCGCCGCAGTTCGCTCGTGGAGAAGCTCCAGCGTCTGAGGCCCGACAGGCATGCGCCCGCCCGGGAGGAGGCGCCAGAAGGGCCGCCGGAGCAGCGCTTCGTCCCCCTTCGGCGCACCGAGCTACGCGGCGAGATCGTCGGGCCGCTGGCGTCGCTGACGCTGGTGCACACCTATGGCTACACCAGCGAGCAGTGCGATCAGGTGCTCCAGGCCCTCTACCGCTTCCCTCTCCCCGGCGACGCCGCCGTCACCGGCGTTCGTGTCCGCTTTGGCGAGGTGGAGATCGCGACCCGGCTCGAACCCCGGGAGGAGGCGGAGGAGGCGTACGGGGAGGCGCTGGAGGAGGGGAAGCAGGCCGCGCTCCTCACCCGGGAGTCGCCCGACGTCTTCACGCTTCGGGTGGCCGGCATTCGCCCGGACGAGGATGTGGTCGTCGAGACCGACTACGTCCAGCTCGCTCGTCCGCAGGCGCGCCAGGCAGGGTGGCAGCTGCGCGTGCCCCTCACCACCGCGCCTCGCTACGTGCGGGAGGACGAGCTGACGTCCCGTCACGCTCAGGGCCAGCCCCTGGCTCTGCTCCGCGATCCGGGCCACCGTTTCGCCCTCGATCTGCGGCTGCGCGATGTGGATCAGGTCGCCAGCCCCACCCACGCCCTCGACCTGACGTCCGAGGGCGCGGGGGGATCCCCCCACGATCGACGCGTGCGCCTCGACGACAGCGAGGTGGTCCCCGACCGGGATCTCGTCCTCGCATGGACGCTGCGCCGGGGCGCCGGACAGGAGGCGAGCGCCGCGCCGGAGCTACAGCTCCACCTGCACCATGACGAGGACGACGGCCACCTCTACTTCCTGGCCCTCGTGGCGCCGCCTGCGGCCCACGAGCCGGGCACGGGCGCCGCGCGGGAGATCGTGCTCCTGGTCGATCACTCCGGCTCGATGTCCGGCGCCAAGTGGGAGGCGGCCGACTGGACGGTCAACAGCTTCCTCGGCACCTTGACGGAACGGGACCGCTTCTCGTTGGGCCTTTTCCACACCACCACCACCTGGTTCCACAGCGAGCCCCGACGGGCGACCGACGAGAACCTCCGCGCGGCGGTCCGGTTTCTGGACGAGAATCGCGACGCCGGCGGCACGAACCTGGGCGTCGCGCTGGAGCAGGCGCTCCGGCTCCCGCGGTCCGCCGGGGAGGGCGACCTGGCCCGCCACGTGCTGATCGTCACCGACGCGCAGGTGAGCGACGCGCCCCGGCTCTTCCGCCTGGCCGACCAGGAGGCCCGGCGGGACGACGCCCGTCGCATCAGCCTGATCTGCATCGACGCCGCGCCCAACAGCTTCCTGGCCAACGAGCTGGCCGAGCGGGGCGGCGGCGTGGCCCATTTCCTCACCAGCAGCCCCGACGAGGAGGACGTCACCACGGCGCTGGAGGGTGTGCTGGCCGATTGGGCGGAGCCGGTGCTGGTCGATCTCCGTCTGACGGTCGACTGGGCCGGGGTGCGGGCCGCCGGGCGCCAGGTGAAGACGACGGACGATGCGACGGTCATCGACGTGGGAGACCTGCCCCGCGGGCGCGCCGTCTGGGTGGTCGGTTGCATGTCCGCCGAGGAGAAGCCGGGCGGTCTCACCTTCCGGCTGGCGACGGCGACCGAGTCCATCGCCACGCACCGGACGGACGCGGAGGACGCCGGCGCCAGTCTCCCGGCGCTCAAACCCCTCTTCGGCGCGCGGAAGCTGCTGGCCCTGGAGCATCTGATCCACGCGCGCTACGCGGTGGAGGACCTGCCGGCGCAGGTCGCCCGGCTGGGCTACGACCCCGACCGGCTCGACATCGGCGGCGATAGCGTCTACGCCGAGAACGCGCTGCGGTCCGCTCAGGAGGCGCTGACGCCGGTGCTGATCGAGGAGTCGCTCCGCTATGGCATCGCCTGCGCCGAGACGAGCTTCGTCGCCGTGCGAGAGGAGGCGGGCGAGCGGGTGGGGGCCACCACCGTCGTCGCCAACGCGCTCCCTGCCGGCTGGTCGGACGCCTTCCTGTCGCAGGGCATGGCGGCCGTCGCCCCGTCGATGCGGGCGACCATGGGGCCGGCCGGTGCGGTGGCGCAGAAGTCGATACACTTCGCGGTAGTGCGCGATGCCGGGGCTCCCTCCCAGGGGATCGGCGGGTTGAGCCGCGTCTTCTCCGGCGTTCCGCGCCCCGCGGATGGCGAGGCCGTGCTATACGACGCGGCCGCCAGGGATGAGCTGCCCGACGAGGCACTCCTCACCCGGCTGTCGGTCCGCTTCGACGCCGGCCCGCCGCCGTCGGTGGACCGCGGGTTGGAGCTCCTGATCTACGTCGGCGACCCGGCGATGCCGCGCGCCACCGTGCGCCTCGCCGACCTGGTGCGCGCCGGCAGCGGGCGCCCGCTGAACCTGCGGCGCAGCGGCGCGGAGATGGTGCGCATTGTCCTGGTCGATCCCAACGGCGCCTGGGCCTCCGGCGGCCCAGCGCTGACGGTGGAGCTGGCCTGGCGCCATGCGTGAGTCGCCATAGTCCAGAGAGCATGACGGTCTTCCGCCCTCTTCAGGGCCTGGCCGCGCGACGGGCGCCGGGTGCCCAAGCGGGTCTCCTGGAGGGCGGAAAGACGGTCTCTCGGGACTATGTGCGATTGCCCGGAGACGGATCGTCTCTTCTCTAGACAGGACGCGTCGTCTGTGCTATGATGGTCTATACCTGAAGGCCTTCCCACATCGGGGCCGAACCCCACGCAGCGGCGCTGCTGCGCCGGCTGGCAAGGATCGACGAATCCATACCGACAGAGCACGCGCGGCCTCCCAAGCCCGGGAGGTCGCGGCTTACAGCCAGCTTCTCTTCATAGTCTCCGCAGGAGGTAGATCATGTCCAGGTTCCGCTCCACAGCCAACCGGCGAGCCCTCACCGCTGCCGGTGTCGGTCTGGCCGTTCTTCTGATCGCAGCGCTTCTCGCCCCGCGAGGTCTTGCCGCCCGCTCGGCCGCCGACGCGCAGCGCGTCACGTCCTCCGCCCCTCCCGCCGGTCCCACCGTCGTGGACGATCCCTTCTACCCCGATTTCGACGACGTGCTCGGCTGGCTGCAGGACCTGGCGGACGATCACCCAGACATCGTCGACTATCAGGACATCGGCGACGCCACCCACAGCGGTCGCGACGTGGTGGCCCTCAAGATCTCCGACAACGTCGAGGACGACGAGGACGAGCCCGTCTGGGCCTTCACCGGCATCATCCACGGCAGCGAGCAGCTCGGGCTCCGCGTCCTGCTGGATCTGGCCGACGATCTGGCCAACGACTACGACAGCAACGGGTCGATTCAGGACACGGTCGACGCCTACGAGATCTGGCTGGTCTTTCTGCTCAACCCCTGGGGCTACGACCACGACAGCGGCGGGGGCAGCCAGGAGACGGGCACGCGCCGCAACGGCGCCAGCAGCTCCGACCCGGACAGCTCCGGCGTCGACCTGGCCCGTAACTACGACTTCCGCTGGGAGCACGGCGGGAGCACCGACCCGACCGAGGGGCGTTACCGAGGGCCGGAGCCCTTCTCCGAGGAGGAGACGGCAGCGATTCGGGACCTTTTCCTGGAGCAGCGGCCGCTCTTCGGCATCACCTTCCACCAGGGGAACGACCCGGATGGCGGTCAGATCATGCGGCCGTGGCGGGGCACGGGGAGCGACGAGCCACCGGACGCCGATCGGCTGGAGGAGGTGGCCAGCTTCTACGGCGATCTGGTCTTCGCCTCTCGGCTGCTCGGCCCCTTCTGCAGCGGCGCCCTCGAGGACCCGGACGGCCAGGGCAGCTGCACCCAGCAGGACGACCACGAGTTCTGCAATGAGCTCTGCTGGGAGCCCGAGCACAAGGGGCTGGGACGGTACGGCCAGCCCTCCAACTGGTATTATCACGAGGTCGGTACCTTCGACTACACCGTCGAGATCTCCGACCGCACCTTCAACGGCGACTTCATGCACGATCCTGACGGGCCCGGCATCGACGTCCACGATCAGCTCTACAAGGCGATCGCCACCGAGTTCGCCCGCAACCACGTCGACGCCATCGAGGACTGGCTTGCCTGGTTCACGTACAGTCACGGCACGCCCTTCCAGTTCAGAGGCCCCGGGCTCACCGGGCACGTCACCGATGCCCTGCTCGGCACGCCCCTGGCTGCCACCATAGAGGTGAGCGGGTACACCAGCAGTCTGATCGAGGACCGCACCTCCGATCCCCAGTACGGCCGCTACTGGCGGCTGCTGCCGGCCGGCACCCACACCGTCACCGTCAGCAAGCCGGGCTACGACCCATGGATGGGCGTCACGTCCGTCGGCAGCGACGCCCTGACCGAGCTCGACGTGGCCCTGACGCCCCACCTGGACGTGGAGATGCCCGACGCGCAGAACGTGGCATGGGTGGGGGACCCCGCCAGCCCAGGCACCTTCACCGTGCGCCTCAGCCTGGGCGGGGCCGGCGATCCGTGTGTGGTCCCGCTCTCCTTCTCCGTCTTCGTGCGGGACGAGAACAGCGACTGGATCGAGGCCAGCGCCGGCGCCCAGGCCTGCGTCCAGGACAGCACCTGGATCTCCGTCCGGGCGCCGGACGACGGCGAGGGGGACTTCCTCACGGACGGCGTCTACGACCTGAAGGTGGAGCTGGACACGGTCTCTGGCGAGAGCGCTGCCGCCGTTCGCTACACCGAGCGGGAGGAGGACGCCATCTTCGTGATGGACGTCTCCGGCAGCATGGGGGCCAGCGACAAGGACGAGGCGGCGCAGGAGGCGGCGGCGCTGCTGGCGCACGAGCTGGCCCAGGACGATCAGGGTGCCCTGGTCTGGTTCTCGGGCGACGGGGCGGAGCCGAATCGGGACGCCGACACGCCATTCCAGCTGGACGCTATGACGGTGGGGAATCAGACCGCGCTGATCGCCGCCATCGAGGCCCTGAGCCTGCAGAACCTGACCTCCATCGGCGACGGCCTGGAGGAGGCGCTGGACGAATCGGAGAGCGCGCGGGCCGATCCGGACCATCACTGTGGGATGGTGCTGCTCAGCGATGGGATGGAGAACGAGCCCGCCAGCTGGAGCGATGTGACATCCCGTGTTCAAGCGTCCTCGTGCCAGATCGATGTGGTCGCCCTGGGCCCGGAGACCGACGAGCTACTCCTCCAGGAGATCAGCGAGAAGGGCACCATCGTCCCCTCGGACGACGGCTCCTACTTCTACGCCACCATCAGCGACACGGTGACCAGCGCGGCGGGGATGGCCTCCGTCAGCGCCCAGTGGCCCAACCAGCTGGCCGGCATCTACGACGAGATCGCGGCCCGGCTGGCCGGGCGCCAGCGCTTCTTCCGGGTCCTGGGGCGCGTGGAACGCACGCCCAGGGTGCACACCATCCCGGTCGATGACGCTGTCGATGAGGCGGTCTTCGCCCTCAAGTGGAGCGGGATGGACGACGCCGGTCACCTCCAGCTCCGCGATCCCGGCGGTACGGTGATCAGCCCCACGACGCCGGGTGTGACCTACCGGGCCGGCGCCACCCATCAGGTTTACCGGGTGCCAGAACCGAAGGCCGGTCCCTGGAAGGCGCGGGTGAGCAACCTGGAGCCGCAGGGGGAGGAGCTGCCCTACATCCTGATGGCCAGCGGCCAGACCCCCATCGAGTTCCAGCTCCACACCAGCGCCGAACGGGGCCTGGTCGACCAGGGAGAGGCGGTCCAGATCCTGGGCCTGCTCACCAGAGGCGAGCATCCGATCATCGGGGCCGACGTCCGCGTGGTGATTGAGGCGGCCGACGGGGCGCGCAACAAGCTGCGCCTCTACGACGACGGGCGCCACGGCGACGGCTCGGCCGACGACGGCTTCTACGCCAACGCCTACGACCGCACCATCGCCGGCGACGAGGTCGATCCGGAGCATCCGGAGCGGGGCGGTCTGGCGGTGCGCGGCAGTTACGTGGTGGAGGGCACCGCCCAGACGGCGGGCTTCCGGCGCATGGCCAGCACTAGCTTCGTCGTCTCGCCCTCGCCCGATAGCGACGGCGACGGGCTGCCGGACCCCTGGGAGAAGGCCCACGGGCTCGATTGGCGCGTCACGAACGACGCCCAGGGCGATCCCGATCTGGACGGGCTGCCAAACCTCGCTGAGCTCCGGGCGGGCACCGATCCCCACGACAGCGACAGCGACGACGGCGGGGAGGGCGACGGATCGGAGGTGAGCGGCGGACGTGACCCCCTGTGGCCCGGCGACGACACCATCGCCCCGGTGGGCGACCTGGCGGTGGCCCCGCTGCCGCAGGGCGCCAGCCTGAGCTGGACCACCGCGCCCGACCACGTGGCCTACCGGCTCTGGCGCCGCGCCGCCGGCGGCCCGTGGCAGTTGATCGAGCCGAACCTGCCGTCCACGGGCATCCTGATGGGGACGGGCTCGTACCAGGATGCCGGGCTGGAGAACGGGGTGTCCTACGACTACCTCCTGGTGGCGCTCGGGGCCCAGGGCCAGAGCAGCGGCGGCTCGTCCTCCCCGTCGGTGACGCCGGTGGCGGACCCCTTCCCGCCCCAGGGTGGGGTTTTGGTCAACGGTGGCGCGGCCGTGACGGCGCGCCGGGCAGTGACCCTCACCTTTCAGGTCGACGGCGATCCGACGGAGGTGCGCCTGGGGAGCGAGATCGACGAGGGGACCGACGAGATCGGCGGCGCCTGGCGGCCCTTCCAGGCCCAGATGGGGTGGCAGATTCCGGTGGAGGTCGGCGCCGGCGAGGCGTGGACGGTCCACGCCCAGTTCCGCGACGCCGCGGGGAATGAATCGGAGGTGGCCTCTGCCGGTATCGTCTACCAGCCCGGCACGTGGCGAGTCTACCTGCCGCTCGTGATGCGCCGCTGACCGGGTCGCGCCTCGTGCATCCCGCATCCTGCCGAGCCCGCGATGGGGAAAGAAGACGGCCGGCTACCTGAGAGCGCATGGTACCAAAGCATGACAAAGATCATCTATCCCGATCTCAGCTACGTCGTGCAGGGATGCTTCTACGACGTCTACAACGAGCTGCGCTACGTCGATCTCTCGGAGGAAGGCTGGGAGAAAGCTCTTCTGATTGCCCTGAAGCAGAGCGGTGTCACGGCCGAGCGTCAAGTGGAGCATGAACTGAGCTACAAGGGCTATCGCGTAGGTCGCTTCTTCGTTGACGTGGTCGTGGATGACAAGCTACTGCTTGAACTGAAAGCCCGGGAAGACGTGCTGCCTATCGATATGGCCCAGGTGATCACCTACCTCAAGGTGACCGGCCTGGCGTTGGGCATCTTGGTCAACTTCGGCGGAAGCGAGCTCTTCTTCAAGCGTGTACCGAATTTTCTGGACCAGGGAACCTCGAGCCGGCCCCTCGAACCGGGCGCCCGCTCCGTGGAACAGCTGCTGTATCCCGAGTTGACGTCACAGCTACGAGCTGCGCTCTACGAGGTCCACCGCGAGCTAGGCCCCGGCTTCATGCACATGCATTATCGCCGTTCCACTCAGATCGAGCTTCGCAGACGGGGTGTCCCCTACGAGGTGAAGAAGGAGGTGACCATCCTATTCCGGGGGCAGCCCATCGAGAATCGTGAGACCCGTGTCATTATCGCCGACGAGCGGGCGCTGCTGGTGACCATCGCTGTCCGGGAGATCACGACGAAGCTCAGAGGGCGTTTGCGTCAGTACTTGAACTTGCTAGGGCTCAAACTGGGAGTCATCGCCAATTTCCATACACCCAGGCTGGAGATTGAGACGGTGCGGGTATGAGGGGGGGCGGGATATGACACCGAATCTCAGGGATTGATCGAATGCGACCCGGAGGGGGGTGAGAGGTGATTCGGTGTATCCTGGGGATTCGTTGTCATAGGTGAGCGC